>CANRXD010000001.1 GCA_947643685.1 uncultured Clostridium sp.
GTACTTGTGAACGGGAACCGTCCAGGGACAGAAAGGAAATTTTCGTATGCTGCGAGATATGTTTAAGAAGACCAGTACATTGTCGTCCGGCGAAGACCGGACGTCTGCCCGAAGGGTCACGGGATATCAGGAGGAAGCGCCTTTTATTCCTGCGGGAATGTGGAAAAAGTGCAATAAGTGCGGAAAGCCCATATATGCGGAGGATGTACGGGAAAACTTTAACATCTGTCCTAAATGTGGGGGATATTTTCGCGTCCATGCCTACCGTAGAATTGAAATGGTAGCAGATGCAGGGACCTTTTCTGAGTGGGATGCGGAAATGGAGGATTCCAATCCCTTAAAATTTCCAGGATACGAAAAGAAACTGGCAGCCGCCAGAGAAAAGACGAAGTTAAATGAGGCGATTGTGACCGGTCATGCATGTATCAGTGGATATCCGGTGGTCCTTGGTGTCTGCGATGCCAGATTTCTCATGAGCAGCATGGGCCACAATGTGGGAGAGAAAATTACAAGGGCAGTGGAACAGGCCACAAGAGAAAAACTTCCGGTGATTCTGTTTGCCTGTTCTGGCGGCGCCAGAATGCAGGAGGGAATGGTTTCTTTAATGCAGATGGCAAAAACTGCGGCGGCTTTAAAGCGTTATCATGATGCGGGGCAGCTGTTTGTAAGCGTACTGACAGATCCTACCACAGGAGGCGTTACAGCCAGCTTTGCCATGCTGGGCGATATTATTCTGGCGGAACCGGGAGCCCTGATCGGGTTTGCAGGTCCCAGGGTAATCGAGCAGACCATTGGACAGAAACTGCCGGAAGGATTCCAGCGGTCGGAGTTTTTGCTGGAGCATGGATTTGTGGATAAAATTGTTGAGAGAAAAGATTTAAAGAAATGTCTGGCGCAGATATTAAAGCTCCACGGCGGAAAAAATATTGGTGAAAGGAGCCAGGAAAAATCCGGACAAAATATCGTTGAAGTGAGTAGAGGGGAGTCCAGGCAAAGTACCAGTGGAGCGAGGCAGGAAAAGTCCAAAAAAAATTCCGGAGCGGAAGAAGGTTCTTTGACGGCTGTGGAGGAGAACCACAAGGCAGGGGTGAAAGCTGTGATACGGAGCGCATGGGATTCCGTTCTGCTTTCGAGAAAAGCGGACCGTCCGGTGGCTTCTGATTATATGGAAGCTCTGTTTGATGATTACATGGAATTTCACGGGGATCGTTATTTTAAGGATGACGGTGCCGTGATAGGAGGTATTGCGAGCTTTCATGGAATCCCGGTAACTGTCATCGGTCAGGAAAAGGGAAAGACCACGAAAGAAAATATAAGGAGAAATTTCGGGATGCCGTCCCCGGAGGGGTACAGAAAAGCCCTGCGCCTCATGAAACAGGCAGAAACCTTTGGACGTCCTGTGATTTGCTTTGTGGATACTCCCGGTGCATTCTGCGGTATGGAGGCCGAGGAACGGGGACAGGGAGAAGCTATTGCCAGAAATCTTATGGAAATGTCAGGGCTTAAGGTTCCGGTTTTGTCTATTGTGATCGGGGAAGGCGGCAGCGGCGGTGCACTGGCCATGGCTGTGGCTAACGAGGTTTGGATGATGGAAAATGCCGTTTATTCTGTTTTATCTCCGGAGGGCTTTGCCTCCATTCTGTGGAAGGACAGCAGGCGGGCAGGGGAAGCGGCAAAGGTTATGAAGATTACAGCCGGTGAGTTAAAGGAGCTGGGTGTGATTGAGCGTGTAATTGCGGAAAAGGAGCCCGCGAGCCTTGAAACCATGCCGGAGCTGAAGGAAGAGCTTTCAAAGGCCATGGAAGAATTTTTTGACAGGTGGGGACATATGGACAAAGAGGAGGTTTCTTCCAGCCGTTATGACAGATTCCGCAGATTTTAGGCACCTGAATAATTATTTTATGACAGTTCAGCGGTACGCAGGCAAGAAGATGCAAGACTGAACTGTTACATTATTTCGGTTCTGGCTTGTTCAGGTTAGAAATTAAAAGTGTGAGGAGATATATGTCATGGAAAAGGGAACATCCTGCCTGAAGCCTCTTGAAATTGGTACATTAACTGCCGGAAGGCCTGTGATTCAGGGGGGAATGGGTGTTGGAATCAGTCTTTCCTCTCTGGCGGGAGCTGTGGCGAAGGCCGGAGGAATCGGAATTATTTCCACGGCTCAGATTGGGTTTAGAAATCCGGAATTTATGAAAAATCCTTTGGAAGCCAACTTAAAAGCAATTCATTCAGAGTTTAAAAAAGCCAGGGAAATTGCGCCGGCAGGCATTCTGGGATTTAATATTATGGTGGCGACGAAGGAGTACGGCCGCTATGTGAAGGAAGCTGTCAGGGCGGGAGCCGATGTGATTATTTCGGGGGCCGGGCTTCCGGTGGACATGCCGAAATTTGTGACGGAGGCGGAAAAAGAGCTTTATACCGGAGGTGTCATGGAATCCGGGGAATATGAAAAGAGACATACGATGCTGGCTCCCATTGTGTCTTCTATGAAATCGGCCATGGTAATCTGTAAGATGTGGGACAGGAAATACAAAACAGCGCCGGACTTTGTAGTGATTGAAGGACCTTGTGCGGGGGGCCATCTGGGCTTTTCCAGAGAGCAGCTTACAGAGTATGGAGCGGATACGGACTCTGTATCCGTGACCTATAAGCAGGCTGTTTATGAAAAGGAAATCTGCGGAATCATAAAAACAGTAAAGGAATTTGCCAATCAATATAAAAAGAAGATTCCGGTAATCACGGCAGGAGGCGTATTTGATCACAAGGACGTGCTGCGGCAGTTAAAGCTGGGAGCTGATGGCATCCAGGCAGCAACCAGATTTGTAACCACAGAGGAATGTGACGCTCCCATGGCTTATAAGCAGGCCTATCTGGACGCAGGGGAAAAGGATATTGTAATAGTAAAAAGCCCGGTGGGAATGCCAGGGCGGGCCATAAGAAATGAATTTCTGGATCGGGTCCGGGAGAACAGACTTCCTGTGGGTCACTGCTTCCGGTGTCTGGAGCGCTGTAATCCGGCAGAGACACCCTACTGTATTACCCGGGCATTAATTAACGCGGCGGAGGGAAATATAAAGGAGGCACTGCTTTTCTGTGGGAGCAATGCGTTCCGGTGTAACCGGATTGAGACAGTTCCCCAGGTTATGAAAGAGCTGTGCGGAGAATTTTAGGGAATAAATCCCGCTTTTCTGTCATAAAATCTGACAGGAAGGTGGGATTTTTATGCTTAATTATCTGTGGGCCGGGATGATTGTTCTCGGAATTTTATGGGGAGCCTTTCATGGAAATATGGCAGCCGTGACAGACGGAGCCCTGGAATCTGCCAAGGAGGCAGTGACCCTCTGTATGACGATGCTGGGAATCATGTCGTTCTGGTGCGGAATTTTAAAGATCGGGGAGGAGGCCAGGCTCATTGAGGCGATGACAAAGAAAATGCGGCCGGTAATCCGGTTCTTATTTCCTGGAATTCCTGAAGATCATCCGGCGGCCTCTTACATATCCACCAATATGATTGCCAATATGCTGGGCCTTGGATGGGCGGCAACTCCGGCGGGATTAAAGGCCATGGAGGAGCTGGAAAATCTTGAAGAGGAAAGAAGAAAAGGAGACAAGGCAAAAGGAAATAAAGTAAAAGCAGTGAAGAGACAGACGGCCAGTAATGAAATGTGTACGTTTTTAATTGTAAATATTTCGTCCCTTCAGCTGATTCCCATTAATATGATTGCTTACAGAAGCCAGTATGGCAGCGTGAACCCGTCGGCTATTGTGGGTCCTGCTCTGGCGGCCACTGCAGTCAGTACACTGGCGGGAGTGGTGTTCTGCAAGGTGATGGACAGAAATTGGAGAGGGTAAGGGCTCTTCAATTTTTGATTTTTTGTGCGTATAAATTGGTATGTTATAGGTATACAAATGAATTCTGAAAGTTTATAATACAAATGACTGTTGAACTATGCTGAGGTGAGTTGAAGTATTGTTGAAATAAAAGTTGTATAAATGGAAGGATGTAGAATGACAAGCAACGAAATATTAGATTTATTGAAATATGGAGAACGACTTACACTCGAATGTAAAAAAGCAGAGGGGGGTATTCCAAATGCACTTTGGGAAACATATTCTTCCTGAGAGGAAGGGGCGATGGACAACTTATCATATTAATAGTGAATATGTAATACAGCCAGAGCAGATGGCAACACAAAATATGGCAGCACCGGAGATGATTTTAAATGAAACAGATCGAAAAATTTATAATTATGTCAGAGAAAATGGTATGATTACTTCGCAGCAGGTAGTTAATATCACTGCAATTTCAACATTACAGGGGGCGTCTGTTGCGCTGAACAGAATGATAAAAAATAACCTGCTTATAAAGCAGAGAAAGGGAAGGCATATTTATTATATACTTGTAGAGTAATTGTTCAAGTTGAAATATTGATTGTTCAAGTTGAAGTATTGATTGTTCAATCATAGCTAATATATCAGGCTTTGGTCGGGAAAAGTGATGAAAGGAAAAAGCATTGAAAGGAAAAAGATAAAAATTCATTGACCATTTTGGAAAAGTTTCCTATAATGATAAAAGGATTGCGGCAGAAGCGGCAAGTGCATTCTGAAGAATGATATATGGATTAGAGAGAACAGTTTTTTTAGTACCAGGAAGGTATTGAGCACAGCAGTGCTCTGCTTTTTCTGGTATTTTTTTGATGAAAGGACGGATGACATGAGTAAGTTTAAAAGAAAACCGGTGGCAGCGGCTGCTCTGGCGGCAATTCTTTTTGCATCTGGTATTTCCGGATGCCAGAAAGAGGAAAATCGGATTGAATCTCAGGATGCAGTGGTCCAGACTGTATCGGAGGCAAAAGAGACAGAGACTGGAGCCGGGCAGACAGAAACCGGGATGGCAGAGACGGATGAAAACGTGGAAGCAAAGAATTCCGTGATTGTTGTTATGGGGCCAACTTCGGAGCCGGAGGCAGGATTTGATCCGGCTTATGGATGGGGTGCGGGAGAACATGTTCATGAGCCCTTAATTCAGAGTACTCTGACTGTAACAACGAAAGATCTTAAGATTGATTATGACCTGGCGACAGACATGAAGGTCAGTGAGGGCGGGCTCACATGGACTGTGACCATTCGGGATGATGTGAAGTTTACAGATGGAGAGGCACTGACTGCCGGGGACGTAGCGTTTACTTATAATACGCTCCGGGACGCCAGCTCTGTAAATGATTTTACCATGTTAAAGGAAGCGGTGGCCCTTGATGATATCACAGTGGAGTTTCGGCTGAACCGCCCCTATTCCATCTGGCCCTATACCATGGCCATTACGGGAATTGTACCGGAACATGCCTATGGACCGGACTATGGAATGCATCCCATTGGTTCCGGAAGGTATATTATGAAACAGTGGGATAAGGGGCAGCAGGTGATTTTTGAAGCGAACCCGGATTATTACGGCGAGGCGCCGAAGATGAAGCAGGTGACAGTGCTTTTCATGGATGAGGATGCGGCTTACGCGGCGGCTCTTTCGGGGCAGGTGGATCTGGCCTACACGTCAGCGGCCTATTCGGACCAGACCATTGACGGATACCATCTGTTTTCCTGTGAAACCGTGGATAACCGCGGATTTAATCTTCCGGCCATTCCGTCAGGGGAAACAGATGAGAATGGTGTAGCTCTTGGAAATGATTTTACTTCGGATATCGGTGTCCGCCGGGCCATCAACCTGGCCATTGACAGAGAGACCATGATCGAAAATGTGTTGAACGGCCATGGAACGGCAGCGTACAGTGTCTGTGATAAAATGCCCTGGTACAACCCGGCGGCAAAGACAGAGTATGATCCGGATATGGCGAAAGCCATTCTGGAGGAAAGCGGGTGGACGAAAGGCGCCGATGGAATCCGCGAAAAAGATGGAGTAAAGGCAGAGTTTGCATTGCTTTATCCTGCGGGAGATTCTGTCCGGCAGGCTCTTGCGGCAGAAACGGCCAATCAGCTTTCAGAGTTCGGAATCCAGGTGAATATTGAGGGTGCCGGCTGGGATACGGCCTATGACCGGGCCCAGTCCACTCCTCTTATTTGGGGGTGGGGAGCCCATACTCCTATGGAGCTTTACAACATTTACCATACAAGGCCGGATGGTGCTTATGCCGAGTATTCACCATATAGAAATGAAGCTGTGGACAGGGCCATGGATCAGGCGCTGGAAAGCAGAAGTTTGGAGGAATCCTATGAACTCTGGAAAGAGGCCCAGTGGAACGGTACCACCGGAATCACCCAGGACGGTGATCTGCCGTGGATATGGCTTGTGAACATAGATCATTTATATTGGGTGAAGGATGGTCTCCTGGTGGCAGAACAGAAGCTGCATCCCCACGGCCACGGATGGTCCATTGTGAATAATGTGGATCAGTGGGCCTGGAACTGAGAACCTTAGAGGAGAGGACGGAAGAAATGAGAAGACAGAATAGGAAAAATAAAAACCGGGGCAGGAGGCAGACTGGATTTTCCTGGGCATGGGTTGGAATGGAGGCTGTGCACATGGTGGTTTTAGTAATTCTGGTCAGCGTTCTTGCGTTCATTCTTCTTTCGGTCTCTCCCATTGATCCGCTTCAGACCAATGTGGGCCAGGCGGCGCTGGGTGCTATGAGTCCGGAGCAGGTGGAAAAGTTAAGGGCTTACTGGGGCGTCGGCGTTCCTCCGGTAGAGCGGTATCTATCCTGGGCCTCGGATTTTCTCCGGGGGGATATGGGAACTTCTCTTCTTTATCGGAGGCCTGTTGCAAAGGTGATTGGGGAAAAACTTTTTAATTCTTTCTGGCTTTTCACTTCTGCCTGGTTTTTCTCTGGTGTTATAGGATTTTTTCTGGGTATTCTGGCCGGGAGAAAGCGCGGCGGTGTCTGTGACAGGATCGTGACGGGATATTCCCTTTTTGTGGCCAGCACACCGGCATTCTGGATTGCTATGATACTGCTTCTGGTGTTTGCAGTCCGGCTGAAGTGGTTTCCTATTGGCCTTAGTGTTCCCATTGGCACAGCGGCAGAGGACATTACTGTGACGGACAGAATCCGCCATGCAGTCCTTCCGGCCGCCGCTTTAAGTATTACGGGAATTTCGTCCATTGCCCTCCATACACGAGAAAAGATGATTGCAGTCATGGAAAGTGATTTTGTACTGTTTGCCAGGGCCAGAGGGGAGTCGGAGCGTTCGGTTATCGTCAGGCATGGAATCCGGAATATTTTAATTCCGGCCATGACGCTCCAGTTTGCCTCAGTCAGTGAAATCATCGGCGGTTCAGTTCTGGTGGAACAGGTATTTTCTTATCCGGGTCTGGGGCAGGCGGCTGTGACGGCAGGGCTTGGAAGCGATGTGCCTCTGCTTCTTGGAATTACAGTCGTTACGGCAGTGATCGTGTTTTCCGGGAATCTGGCCGCTAATGTTCTATACGGTGTTGTGGACCCGAGAATCCGGGAGGGGGTGGCCAGACCATGATGAGAAATAAACGGCAGATGACAGCCGTATGTTTTGTAGGTGCTGTTGTATTTCTTTCGGCAGTGACAATTTCCGGATATTTCTGGCAGGAGGCCGCTGTGGAAACAGATTTTTCCAGAAAAAATCTGGCACCCTGCGCGGAGTATCTTTTTGGAACTGACTGGATGGGACGGGATATGTTTATAAGAACGGTCACAGGCCTGTCCATGAGTATCCGGATTGGCCTTCTGACAGCGGCAGTCAGCGCGGCCATCGCCTTTTTTCTTGGGCTTTCGGCAGCAGTCATGGGACGGTTTGTGGATGGAATTGTAACCATGATGATTGATCTTGTCATGGGAGTTCCCCATATGCTCCTGCTGATTTTGATTTCCTTTGCCTGTGGAAAGGGGTTCTGGGGGGTAGCGGCAGGAATCGCCTTTACCCACTGGGCGTCTTTGGCCAGGTTAATCCGCGGTGAGGTCCTTCAGCTAAAGGAAAGCCAGTATATAAAAATTTCGGAAAAACTGGGGAAAACCCGGCTTTATATCGCCTTTTTTCATATGGCGCCCAATTTGGTGCCCCAGTTTGTGACCGGGCTGATTCTCATGTTCCCCCATGCCATTCTCCACGAAGCCAGTATTACATTTCTGGGGTTTGGACTGTCTCCGGAAAAGCCGGCCATAGGAATTATCCTGTCGGAAAGTATGAAATACCTGGCCATGGGAAAGTGGTGGCTGGCGTTGTTTCCGGGCCTTTTTCTGGTACTGGTGGTTTTGATGTTTCATTGTGCGGGACAGGCGGTCTGCAGGATGATTGACCCGGGAAGCGCGCATGAATAGGGGGAGAGGGACCATGAAAACAATTTTAAAAATAGAGCATCTTTCTGTTTCTTTTACTCAGTACGGACAGGGGTTCAAAAGGCATATCATACATGCCGTGCAGGATTTGAATATGAAAATCGGAGAGGGAGAAATTGTGGCTGTGGTGGGGTCCAGCGGCTCAGGAAAAAGTCTGCTGGCCCACGCCATCATGGGGATTCTCCCTTATAATGCATCCATGGAAGGAACCATGGAATTTAAGGGGGCGCTTCTTACGATGGAGCGGGTAAAAAAACTCCGCGGCCATGAAATGGTTCTGGTGCCCCAGAGTGTTTCTTATCTGGACCCGCTTATGAAGGTGGGGGCTCAGATCACGAAGGGAAGCAGGTCGCCGTCCATTCTGGAGAAATGCCAAAGGGTGCTGGCAGGATATGGACTGGGGAAAGAGGTCATGGACCGGTATCCCTTTCAGCTTTCCGGAGGAATGACACGGCGTGTATTAATTTCCACTGCAGTAATGGAGACGCCGAAACTTGTGATTGCCGATGAGCCGACACCCGGCCTTCATATGGAGGCGGCCAGACGGGTTATGGGCCATTTCCGGGAGCTGGCAGAAGCGGGGGCCGGAGTGCTTTTAATTACCCATGATCTGGAACTGGCACTTATGACTGCCGACCGGGTGGTGGTTTTATATGCCGGACAGACCATAGAGGAAGCAGAGGCGGCTGCATTTTCAGATGAAGAGAACCTGAGGCACCCTTACACGAAGGCGCTCTGCCGTTCCATGCCGGGAAAATGGAGCTCTGAGGGAGACGCGCTCTGCGATACAGGAGAAATACTGGAATATATGCGAAAGGAATATGGGCGATGAGACTGGAAGCAAAAGACATCTCTTTCCGTTACATGGATGGGGGAAGGCAGGTGCTGAATCATGTGAACCTGGTGGTAAAGGATAAAGAACGGGTAGGAATTATGGCTCCCAGCGGATTTGGGAAGACCACGTTATTAAAAATTCTTTCTGGATATGAGAGGCCGGAAAGCGGGCAGGTGCTTCTGGATGGAAAATCACTGTCAGGATTTAAAGGATATCTGCCGGTTCAGATGATCTGGCAGCATCCGGAGCTTTCCGTGAATCCAAGGAGAAAGTTAAAGACCGTTTTGGATGAAGGGGACTGGCCAAAGAATTCAGATATGTTTAAAAACAGAATCGAAAAAGAACTGGGGATCCTGGATGAGTGGAAGGAGCGGTATCCGGCGGAAGTATCTGGCGGGGAGCTGCAGCGGTTCTGCATTGCCAGGGCACTGGGCCGGAGGACACAAATTCTTCTGGCCGATGAAATTACTACAATGCTTGATTTGGTAACTCAGGGGAAGCTCTGGGATTTTTTAGTTAAGGAGATTAAGGAGAGAGGGATCACATTGGTTGCGGTGAGTCACTCGGAGGAACTTCTGGAGAAAGTTTGTGATAAAATTATCTGTCTTGGATAGACTTGCCTTATTATCAGAATTCGGAAACGTTGACAAGATCCGACAATTTATATAATATATGCGTAGGCAGGAATGGAGAAACCGCTCAGGCAGGTCTGTATGCTCGTTGCGCTGACCATATGATAGCATGGAAGGGTGTTTCTGTCTTCAGGGAGGAAAAGGGGATGAAAGGCAGAAGAAAAGGTTTTACGCTGGTAGAACTTATGATCGTTATTGTGATTATGACAATCCTGGCGGCCGCAGCAACACCAATTTTTTCGGGCTATGTGAAAAAGGCGAAGGCAACGGAACATTTAGCGGAGTGCCGCGCCATCTATGTGGCTGCACAATCTTATCTGGAAGAACTCCGGGTGATTAGCAGCGGTGAACTTACTCTTGACGATATCAATTCTGATGATATGCTCAGGGAAATCAGAGCTCTGACATCTTTGGAAAATGTTGGGGAGGGAGCCAATGAACCGGGAAGCGGGACTCTGGTGGAAGATTATTATGTCTACCTTGAAAACACAAACACCGGTGTCGCCTGTACGGCCGTTGTTTATAATGACCATGAAAACGGTATCTGGATTTTTGATGTCGTTGAGGGAACCTATTTGGAAATGAATTAAAAGATAGATACGGCGTGGCATCAGGTGCTGCGCCGTTGCTGTTTTGGGAGAAAGGGGTATGGATGGGGAAAGTAATTGTAACAGCCGCGGTTTCCATTTTGCTGCTTGCTGTGGCGTGGACAGATTTTAAGACCATGGAAATTCCGGATATCTTATTCGTGTTTCTGGGTATATGCGCCTTGGCATCCGTAAAGGTGTTTCCGGAAATACCCATTTCGGAGCGGCTTACAGGGGCGGTTTGTATTTCCGCACCTATGTATCTTCTGTGCCGCTTTATGAAAGATGCCTTTGGGGAGGGGGATATATTACTTCTCCTGATCATGGGCTTTTATCTGGGTTGGAAGGCTCTTTTTGCAGGAACGCTTCTGGGTTTTCTCTTTGGAGGAATAGAAGCCTGTTTTCTTCTGAGCACCGGGAAAGTAAAATTTGGGGAGCATGCCCATATGGCATTTGGTCCGGCATTATGTGCAGGTCTTTTTCTTGCTCAGTTTTGTTCGCAGGAGTTAATTAGCTGGTATGTAAGCTTTTTTATAATTGTTCAGTAGGTTGAAGGGGGGAGTGCCAATGCCTCTTTATCAGTATGAAGGATGGGACATGGCATCCAGGCCAGTAAAAGGAAAGCAAAGTGCAGCCAGTGAACAGGCTCTCTATGAAGTTTTGAAAGCGGAGGGGATATTTTTAACCCGTTGTATGCGGCTGGACGGAATAGGTGGAACACAAAGGATGCTTAAACCAATTGAGCTTTCGGAATTTTGCAGGCAGACAGCTGTGATGATGGGCTCCGGCATTACACTGTCCAGAGCCCTGGGGATTCTTCGTACAGGAACGGAGGGAAAACGTTCAAGGTTCATTTACGGGTATCTTCAGAAACGGATGAAGCAGGGCTGTCCTATGAGCAGCGCCATGGAAGAGATGGGGATTTTTCCGGAAATGATGATAAATATGGTTCAGGCGGGAGAGTCCAGCGGGAAAATGGAACAGACGATGACGGAACTGGCGAACCATTATCAGAAGGAGCACCAGATCAGAACCCGCATACAGACAGCTGTCCAGTATCCGAAAATTCTCTGCTTGGCGGCAGTTGCGTCCGTTCTCACAATTTTTCTTGTAGTTATACCCACAGTGGAACCATTGTTTGAGGGAATGGAGCTTCCTCTGGTATATTGCCATTGTCCTTCTGTGTCTGCCTGCAGCAATCTGGCAGACAATGCTTTCCAACGAAAAATTCCGCTGTCTGTGGGACGAAGTAAAACTTTCTCTTCCCGTCGTCGGAAAGCAGTTAAAAATCATTTATACAGCAAGGTTCTCCAGAAGTCAAAGCAGTCTGTATGCCAGCGGACTTCCAATGCTTCTGTGCCTTGAAATTGCAGGCAGGACACTTGGAAACCACTATTTGGAAAAGCAGTTTTCGGAGGTGATAAAACAGGTGCAGAATGGTGAAATGTTAAGCCGTGCAATACAGAATGTGGATGGTTTAGACAAAAAGCTGGCATCGGTAATTTTTGTGGGTGAAGAGACGGGAAAGCTGGATAAAATGCTTGAGAGTGTTGCGAATGGCTACGAGTATGAGTCTGATATGGCTCTGACCAGATTAATCGGGCTTATTGAACCTGTTATGATCCTTGTCATGGGAGTGATAATTGGTATTATTTTGCTGGGAGTCATGGTTCCCATGTGGAATATGTATGGATATATCGGATAGGGAGAAGACATGGGAAAGAAGACGGTTATTTATATTGGAGAAGAAGAGCTTCAGGCTGTTGTATACAATACGGGCAGGAAGAAACCAGAGATCCTTTTCCATCATTTTGCAGCGCTTCCTGCAGGATGTGTAATAAACGGCATTATAGTAAATGAGGAGGCATTTCTGGATGCCATTATGAAATTCAGGGCCGGATGCAGATTTCGGCTGGAGAAGGCAGACCTTATTGTGGATTCCAGCCATATTATGGTAAAGGCTATGGCGGTTCCGGACAGGATGAAGCATAAACAGTTTCTGTATACAGCCAGAGCGGAACTTCAGGCCATTGATAAAAAGAAAGAGTCCGTTTATGATTACAGCGAAATTTGTCCAAAAAATCCAGAGGCAAAACGGGATATTCTCTGCGGAGGAATACGTCGGGATATGGTGGAGCAGTATATGGCCATATTCCGTGATGCCGGAATTCAGATTGTGGGAATGGACGCGCTCTTGGACTGTGTGGTTCATATGGTGGAATATATCCCGTTTTTGTGCCGGAGAACGATAATTTTATGTGTACTGGACGGACAAAATGCCATTTCCTTTTTATTCTCAAACGGAAGTTATATTATGCACAGCAGAAACAGGCTTTTGGCGGAGCGGAAAGAGGGGAAGGCGATCAGAGAACTAATTGGAAGAATCACTACCATGTGTCAGTTTTCCCAAAATCAGAAGGAATTTGATGGGGTTCGGGCTGTATATTTTTTCGGGCTTCTCAAAGAAGAGGAGCCGGAGCTTGCATGGCTTGCGGAATCGACTCATTTAAAAACAGAAAACTTTTCATTAAGGGATTATGTAGAGATTAAAGTGCCGGAATCCATTCCTTTTGACCGAATGGCAGGGATTTTGCCTTCTGTGCTGCCCACAGGAAGAAAAAAATTTAATTTTGCAGAAGCCATGAAACGAAAAGCAGTGGAGTCGGTAGAGAGAGCCGGGATGGCCGGACTTGTGATCTCTTCTATCCTTGCAGTTTTTGTGGTGCTTCTGTTGACATCAGCATCGGTTGTGCTGGGAAACAAAGGAAGGGAGAAAGATATTTCCAGGCTTCATCTCTACACAGAAAAGGAAGAAAATCTGGAAGAGTATGAACGTTTGTTGAGGCTTAAAAAGAAAATCGGACAATATGAGGCTGAAATTTCCCAAATGGAGAAGATCGGAGAAGAGCTTTCTGGAAATCAACAACCGGATCTGGAAACATTTAATACGATCCGCGAGCAGGCCGGAACAATTTCCTGTATAAATTTTCAGTACTCCAGTGAAAAAGGAATTTTGTCATTTTCTTGTTATGCTGAGAATTACCATGAGATTGGCAGATTTGTAAAGGAACTGAGGGAAACGGGAGTTTTCAGTGATGTGGAATATTCAGGATATACCTTTGATAAAAGTGCGGGTATGTACAGCTTTGGCATTTCAGGGAGTCTGAAAAGCAGAAGAGGAGGGATGCCATGAGTTATCAGTTCAGCAGGCGGGAAAAAATTTTGCTTTATATTTTGGCTGTTTTGATTCTCACAGTGGGGATTTTCGGACTTTTACTGCGCCCGGCTCTGGACAGGAGGCTTTCTCTGACTGCTATGCGGGAGGAAGAGAGTTTTAGAAAACAGGACATGGAGGAGCTGTTTGCCCAGAAAGAGCTTTTGGAGAATCAGAAAGCAAAGATGAAAGAAAAGGTCATGAAGCTGTCCTCCTCCTTTTACAGAGATATGGATACGGAAGAGTTGGGGAACCTGGTGATTTCCATGCTGGACGACGAGGAGCTTATGGCCAGTGCTATGGAGGTTTCTAAGATTCCTTATGGGGAAAGTGATTTTGGCGTCATTGTGGGGATTGCAGCGGGGGAGGCCGTCGGCAGCAGGAAATCCATAGAAAGCTTTATTCATGCAGCGGCAAAACAGCCGGCTATGAGAATGAAGAGTTTTTCTATTTCGGACGGAGAAACAAATGATAAGGGGCGGATAAAATATGAAGTGGAAATATATATGCTGCGGATGGAAGCAGGGGAGTGAGAGAACAGGAAATCAGGAAGAGGAGGAGGAAAAGAGGCAGGAGAAAAAAGGAGACATGGGGATGGTGAAAAATGGTATGAAAAGAGGTTCTGCCATGCTGGAGGTACTGGTTATTATGATGGTTTTCATGGTATTTACCACCACCATGTTTACGTCTGCGGCGGCTATGCATCAGAGAGGTATGAGAAACATTGCTAAAAATGAGGCATATCATGCAGCATTGACAGCAGTCAGGCTTATGGAAGAGGAAATTACTAAAGGCGGAGCGGCATCTGATTTTCTCGTCAAGGATGGCGGGATGGAGCCAAGGGAAACAAATATTACTGTTGTGCCGGAGGATGGGAGCGCCGCATTTTCTGTTCCGGTTACAGTGGCATCCAAAAGGGATGGGGACAGGCTGATTCTTTATGGAGAGGCTGTGTCAGACGGGTAGCGAAAAGCGGTGTCCATGATTCTGGTGGAACAGGAAAACGGGGACTGGATTCCTTCAGAATACGGGAGAGGCCGGATTGTGGAGAGATAGTATGAGGAAAAGACCGGGTTTTACACTGGTGGAAGTTATGGTGGCTATTATGATTTTTTTGATGTCTGTGGAGATGATTCTTTTGGGAATTTCCTTTTCCACAGGCATGAGAGTCCGCATGGATATGCTTTCAAGGGCAAACGCGGACATCGGTGAGAGAATGGCGAAGGAAGAAAATGCGATAAATGGAATATTGCGTATGGAATTGGAAGAGGGAATTTGCATAACCTCAGATGCCGGAAGGATATACAGGGTATATGATGAAGAAAACCAGGGGAGGATTTTGATTCAGGTCATAGGAGTCGGAAAGGAAAAATAATGAAGAGAAGAAGAGGCGTTTCTCTGGTTGAGCTTATGGTTGCTGCCATGGTTTCTGGTATGATTTTTGTGGCAGCGCTTCCGGTGCTTACCATAAGCCAGAATATAATTTGTAAGGTCAATAAAAGGGAAGCCGGATTTATGGCAGGCGATGCCATATTTGAATATGTGGCCAACGAGATAAGGTTTGCGAATCGTGTATGGATTGGAGATGGAAAAGAGGAGAGACCACCTGAAGAGGAGTGCTGGAATGCAATATATGTGGAAGGGACTCTGATGGTAAGGGAAGGAACTCCCGTTTCCGGAGGGATGCACGGGAGGCCTGTGTTTTCTGATAAATTTCTGGATTTCGCAGAACTTAAGCTGGAAACAAGAGTGATGGGGCAAAGTGATTTGAGTCTGACAGTGCGTCTGGAGGATGAAAGTGAGGTTGTGTATGAAAGAACAGAGCTTTTTTCAGTGTTAAATATGACTTTGAATGAGGACTGCTATATTGAGGGAAATGCAGAGGCCGGCGAAGATGTTTCACCTGTGCTCTGGTATCAGAAGAAAGAGGAGATAAACTGTGAATAAGATCCCGGTTGGAGCAATACTTAAGGAGTATGGGGTTGTTACGGAGGAGCAGATCGTGGAAGCCATTAAATGGCAGAGACTGCATAAAGGAAGCCGCTTTGAGGAAGTGTTAATTGCGATGGGATTTATGACTGAACAGCAGTTGCTAAGCGCTCTTGGACAGAAGATGGGAATGGAGGTAATATCCGCAGCCCTCTGGCCCGTTGACGAGAGGGCAGTAGAGCGGATTCCTTATACAATTGCAAAGAGAAATAATCTGATTGCCATTGGGTTTGAAGAGGAGACACTGGTAGTTGCCATAGATGATCCGATGAATTTTTATGCAGAAGAGGAGGTAAATCTGGCAGTGGACGGTCCTGTGAAATATGTTCTTTCTCCTAAAGAGGAGATCACAAAGGCTATTGAGGATTATTATGCGGAGATTGAGGCAAGATCGGCTGCCAGTGCGGCCAATGCGGCTGCTGTGGATAAGGAAGAGGACTCCATGGATTCATTTCTGGAAGGGGAGCTGGGAGAAGGGGACCAGACGCCGGTGGTTAAGCTGCTGAACAGTTTCCTGGTACGGGGATATAAGAACAATGCCAGTGACATTCATATAGAACCAAGGGAAAAACGGCTGGTGGTCCGCATGAGAATTGATGGTCAGTTAGTGGAATATGCGTCACTGGATAAAAATCTGCATCCTCCCATGGCCGCAAGAGCAAAAATTCTCTCCGGCATGGATATTGCAGAAAAACGCCTTCCTCAGGATGGTCATTTTAAAACGGTTATTTATGGACTGGAAATGAATATAAGAACCAGCACGGTTCCCACCATATACGGCGAAAAGATAGTGCTTCGATTTTTAAACACAAGCTCTGCCATTGACCGGGCGGATACTTTTGGAATGGATGAGGACAGTTACCGCAAAGTACTGGAAATTTTAAAGTATTCCAATGGAATCATGTATATCACAGGACCCACGGGATCTGGTAAAACTACAACGCTCTATATGATTTTAGACAGTCTGGTGAAAAAGCCCATCAATATTGTAACCATAGAAGATCCCGTAGAGAAATACATAGATGGGATCAATCAGATACAGGTGAATCCACAGGCAGGTCTGACCTTTGAGCGGGGACTTCGTGCTGCTTTGAGGCAGGATCCGGATGTGATTATGGTGGGAGAAACAAGGGACAGTCAGACAGCGCAGACCAGTGTCCGGGCTGCTATTACAGGCCATCTGGTACTTTCCACACTGCATACAAACGATGCGGTCAGCGCCATAGTAAGAATGACAGATATGGGTGTGGAGCCTTTTATGGTGGCCAACAGTTTAAGTGGAGTCCTGGCTCAGAGACTTGCCAGAAAGATTTGTCCCAATTGTGCCGCAATGGTTGAGCCAAATGAGGAGGAACGGAGGATTCTGGGACCGGAAACCAGACTTGTACGTCGGGGAATGGGATGTCATCTGTGCAGTCATACGGGATACCGGGGAAGGGTGGCAGTTCATGAGGTCCTTCTCATGGATAGGGAAATCCGCAGGATGGTTACAGAACAATGTCCGGCGGAGAAAATCTATGAATATGCCAGAACAGTCCAGAAAATGAGTTCCCTGAAGGAAAATCTGCTTCATTTGATTGAACAGGGAATCACAACAGTGGAAGAGCTGGTACGCCTTACTTACGGAAATTAATATATATACCCGGGGATGTCTCCGGGTATTTTCAGCGTTTTGCATAGTTTTTCTTGCCGGTTTTTGACAGATCAGGCATGGACGAACGATGATGTGCATGATACAATAAGACCATTCAGAAATGAGTTCTCAATTCTAAACAAAACAGTCAATGGCAGTTTCTGCCAGGAAATCCAGGAGGTTTCATGAAAAGAAAAATAATAAAAACGCTTGCAGCAGCAGGTTCTTTTGTTGTCCTTGCGAACTGCCAGGCAACGCTGCGGTCTTATGCCAGTGAAATGGCAGATGGGGCAGAATACACGGTTTCCAATGCACGGGAGTGCAGAAGACTTCTTATGGAGGCAGTTTCCTCCGTTTACGGAAGAGAACGGAATGAGTTTTTTGTTACCGGAGAGGATTATGAGCCGGATACCCTGATAATCGCCCAGATGTTTCCGGAAACCATCAATATTTCCAACACAAAAATTCTGGAATATGAGGAAAACGGGAAAAAATATGTAACCTGCCGGATTGGGTTTGAGCGAAGACCCGGAGGAGACACTTGCAGCCATCAATGGAAGACGGAGAGCCTGGAGGAGGAAAGCTGCCTGTGGGGAAGAAAGGAAAAATTAATCTGCGAATTGTGTGGGAAGGAGCAGATCATATCTGCAGCGCCACCAGGTCATGTGGATAAAAATGGCGATACTTTTTGCGACCGCTGTAAAGACAGAATAGAAGGGGAGCAGGAAGCGGAACGGAAATACTGGACAGTGGGAGAAATACAAAGCCGGGAAATCGGCGGAAAAACCTACAAATTCCGGTGTGTGGACGAAGATTATAGTACGAATCATTCTGATAATCAAAAATACGCATTGTTCTTATGCGAGGCTGTTATACGGTCTGATATTGACAGCACAGATTCCAAAAGAAAAATCATTACATTTGGAAAGACCAGCAATTACAAGACTTCTGATGCCAGAAAATGGCTCCTGGAAAGCGGAAAGGCAAGTGAAAAAGACCTGGCTTTTATTAATACAGGGGTAAACTCTGCTTTTTCAGGAAAGACAGAGGAGGGAGCATTTATGGAATTTTCAGACGCAGAACTTTCCAAAATGGATCTTCCGGTTCAGGTTGTGATGGATCAGTGGTTTTTGCTGTCGCTGGAGGAAGCTTTAGAATACCGGGATATTCTTTGGGAGGTGTCAGGCAAAGAAAGCCCATATAGTCAGGGGTATTGGCTTCGTACCCCTGTGTTTATGGAAGAAAGCAGCAACAAATTTGCATATGGCGAGTGGGAATATGCGGTGGATCTGATCCGGGGATGTATCCGCCCGGCTCAGGTTTTTGATGGGGCAATGGGATTCCGTCCGGCTTATTGCCTGCCGCAGATGTAAAAAGAATGTAACGTAGCAGTTCAGCCATGCGAAGATTCAGAGCGAAAAAAGCGTTGAAAACTTGTTTTCATAAGCATTTTTCACTCTGAATCTTCATAGGGCGGACGCCCGGCGCTTCTTGTCCGCGGTACGCGGGCAAGAAGATGCAAGGCTGAACGGTTACAAAGGAATAGCAGTTCATAGGCGATCTGATCTGCTGCAAAAAAGAAAGGGGAAGTACATGCTGACTGGAAAAAAGAAATGGAATGAGATTTTACGTATGGTAGCAGCCCTTGGGCTTTGTGTTGGTATTTCTGCCGCAGTACCTGTTCGGGGGCTGGCCGGAAATGAATCCGGGAAGTTTCGGTTTACGGCTACGGGGGCAAACGCAGCAATGTTTACAATGCGCTCTTCTGATACAGGAACGCTATGGGACGGATGGATTGGAGATATGGGATTTTTAAGTGGAAAGATGGGAGACGGAACCAGGGAGAAACCATATCAGATCTCAACAAAAGCACATTTGATGGGCCTTTCTGAGCTGGCGGCCAGAGGAATGGAAATACGACCCTCGGAAGGCACTTATCCAGGGGATTATTCCGGCGCATACTTTGAATTGGTAAAGAATATTGACCTGGGCGGAATGGACTGGATTCCCATTGGGTTCTGCCGTGATATCTCTCAGGTTCCGTCCGGAGAGGCCATGGCATTTGACGGGCATTTTGACGGAAAAGGTAAAACCATTTCCAACTTCCGCCTTTACCGCCCTGAATGGGATCAGGCGGGGCTCTTCGGGACAGTTGAAAATGCGGAAATTATAAATCTTACAGTGAAGCCCGGACATGTGATTACAGCGGGAGAAAATGTGGGAATCCTCGCCGGAAGCGCAGAGGGGAGCACAATCCGCAATGTGACAGTGACAGGAACACTGCGGACTGCCGGAAATTCCGGAGGTGTGGCAGGAAGCATTTCCGAAGGGACCATAGTGGAAAACTGTGTGGCCGAACATGTGGCTATTGATTCTGGAAAGGGCAGGGAAACCTACACAGGAGGAATTGCGGGCAGGGCCACAGAGGCGCTGATCGCTGATTGTACAGTGAACTCGGGAGACAGCCTGACGGCCCGGATTCAGGGAGGCGGCTATGTAGGCGGTATTACCGGGTTCCAGAATGATACGGATATTTTTAATGTCCACGTGATGGGGACGATCGGGGGCAGCGGTTCCCAGGCCATCGGGGGAGTTTCGGGAAAATACGCTTCCGGTAAAATGAAAACGGCAAGGTTTGAAGGCACAATCGGAAGATCAGGGCTGGGAAGCGCCGCCAGGGAAGGGACCTTCATCGGAACCCGGGATACAGGATTCCATTTCCGGTACGGAACGGAAACAGGAGCGGATTTGGCTTATTTATTTGCCGATTCGGAGGCGAAAATTGCGGCCGGAATCTGCGGCTCCGGGATTCCTGATGACAACAGCTTTACTTATGATGCTCATGTCGGTTTCTGGCACAGCAAAGATAATTTTTTTACTCTGGTCCAGGGGCAAAATACCAGGCCGGAGGAGGAGAAATATTTTTATGAGGAGCTGGAAGAAGGGATGCTGCACATCATTGATACAGAGGATGCCGTTCTGGAAATGGAATTTTCTCCGGATCATTTTGCCCCCAGCTCTGTGGGCCGTCCGGTAAGGGGATTTTTATTATCGGTTCTTCAGATTGATACGGCAGCCAATGTGGAAAATTATTATGACGTGGCCGCTCTGACTGCAAAGGGAGGTTCGGCATACAGCAAAGAGCTCCATAAATCCCGCCGCGGCGCCATTGCTCCCGGCGATACCGTTACCGTAATGACGGCGCCAAAGAACACATTAGAAGAAAAATATCAGATGGACGGGGTTCCAACTTATACAGATCAAAACGGGAAGAGGGCGGATATGTCCTATCAGACAGGAGGCTCCTATGGATTTGTAATGCCGGATCATGATACAGAAATTTCAGCAGTTTATAAAAAGGTGGCTGCCAATATCCGTATGGTGCCGGAGGAATTTTCATTTCGGGTAACCCAGACACGAAACGGTGACCGGAAGGCCCCGTCTCTGGTGACAGAGGTGAGAAATGGAGCAGGAAAACTGATTGCCAGATATATTGACGGCAGACTGGAGGAAGGAACCAGGGTACAGGAAGTAAAGCTTGAGGCTGTTGTGGATAAGAACAATGATGTGGCAGACAGCCGCGTTTTCTGGAGTGTGGATGATGAGGGCCTGATTCTTTTAAAATCAAACGGTGATGAGGATGAGGAGGGATATACGGAAAAAAGCGCATCCATTGAGCTGAATTTGGAAGCAGATTTTTTCAGAGACATCATTGAGAGGGAGGAAAAAGAGCAGGCGGCCAGGGGGTACCAGTATGCAATTCCCGATACCGTTTACGGAAATGGGAATCTTGGAGGGCTGGCAGTCGTAACAGCGAAGACAAGACCGGCAGCCAGCTTTGAAGGAAAACCTCTGACGGCCAATTGTAAAATACCTGTGACCTTTCAGATTAAGGACAGAACAAGAGTGGCGGCAGAAGGAGCTGTTCTGGATAAAAAGGCTCTTTCCTTTACGGTCACGAGAACGCTTTCCGGGGACAGGAGGATACCGAAGGAAACTATTTCTGTGACGGCTCCCCAGACGCTTTCAGCATCCTTCCATCCCGATTATTTTGATAAAAAGAATGTTCACTGGAGTGTGGATGATGAAAATGTAATACAGGTGGATGCGGGAAGTTATGGAGAGGAAGCGAAGGGAAGCGATTATAAAAATGCCAGTGTGGCCGCTGTAAAGGAGACAAAGTGGATTCAGGACATTATTACAGCTGCCAGGGAGAGGCATAAGGAACAGCCATATGAGAAGCAGGGCGGACATGGAGAACGCTTTGCTAAAGTAACGGTTACAGCGGATGATAAACTGGGCAATAAAGAGACTGCCTCCTGTGATGTGGCTGTGATGTTCGAAACAGTGGATGAAACAAAAATACAGCCGGAGTCTGTGACAGTGGATAAGAATGTACTGGAATTTGATATGACTCTTACGAAGACGGGGAGGGCCTCAAAACCGACTCTGACCTGGACAGGAATCGGCGGGCAGAAAATAACCGCAGAGGTGCTTCCCAAGGCCCCTGATGGCGAGGCAGGCCGGGATGTTCAGAGGGATGAATGGCCTGTGGTTACCTGGGAGATGGATACATCCCTGCTTTCC
This sequence comes from uncultured Clostridium sp., assembly GCA_947643685.1. Taxonomy (GTDB): domain Bacteria; phylum Bacillota; class Clostridia; order Lachnospirales; family Lachnospiraceae; genus CANRXD01. The sequence continues at coordinate 21,802 of CANRXD010000001.1, forward strand.
ATGGATGAAAATGGGCTGGTGGTGCCGGTGACAAATGCCCCCTGGATTCAGGAGGCAATGAACCGGTATCCACGTACTGCTGAAAAAACAACACAGATTATAGTAAAGTCCGGAAATATAAGCCAGGCGGTGGACGTGCTGTTAAAGTTTGAGATGGTCAGCAAAATTTATTCATCTGGCTCGGGAAGCTCAGGAAGTTTGGGAAGCTTTGGGGGAAGTAAATCCTGGAATTCCATCGGAAGTACCGCTTCCGGTACAGGGGTAGAAGCACCGCTTGGCATTGTGACTGGTACATGGAAGCAGAATGAAAAGGGCCAGTGGCTTTTTACAAACGGCGGACACACATATACAAAGGAATGGGCTTATATCCAGAATTCTTATGCTAAAGAGGGGCAGGAGAGCGCTTCCTGGTTCTGGTTTGGTCCGGACGGTGCTATGCGTACAGGGTGGCATCAGGATGAGAAGGACGGCGGGTGGTATTATTTCCATGAGGCCTCCGATGGAAGTCAGGGGCACATGTATACGGGTTGGCATGAGATTCGGGGATTCTGGTATTTCTTCGGCCGTGATGGGCGGATGGTCACAGGCTGGAACTGGATTGACGGAAAATGCTACTACATGGATCCGGAAAGCGGAAAAATGTTTTCTGATACGAAAACACCAGATGGATATACAGTGGATGTC
>CANRXD010000002.1 GCA_947643685.1 uncultured Clostridium sp.
TCGCTCATGATACTGCACTCCTTTTATGTGTGATTCGTAACTGTTCCTTACCCTCGCAGTTACTGTTTTTCTATATTTGAATTTTATCTGACAATGAGGGGCAGGTCAAATTGGACATTTTTTCTGATTCATAGCCTGATAGCTATGAAACGAAAAAATGATTTGGCCGGAGCTATCTGGCTGCCGTTCAGATGCCCCCTGAACGGTTGCCCTGCCTGTCCCTTTTCTCCCGGATACGGGGAAAACAGCGTTGACAGAATCCTTTTCCCGGTTTAAGCTAAGGAAATGCTGATTAAATCAGCATTTCCTTAGAGCCTCCGGCGGAGGCACACGAATTTGCAAAGGAATTTGCCGCTTCGCGGCGCAAATTCGGCGCGGGAAACGCTTTAATCAGCGTTTTCCTAAGAAAATGTAACAATGACAGGATTGACATAATGGAAAATATTCAGTAAAATAATTACTAACAATGTTAGTTTAAGGAGGAATTATGAGAGGAAAAGGACTGACTATGGACGTGATCGTCAATGCCGCTGCAACTCTGGTGGTGGAAAAAGGATATAATAATTTTTCCGTCAGGGAGCTGGCGCAGAAGCTTGGGTGCCAGGCGGCTTCCCTTTATAATCATATTGGCAGCTTTGATGATGTGAACCGGGAGGTAGGAAAGCTGGCTGCAAAACGGATGAATGACGAGCTGGAGGCTGCCTCCATGGGAAAGGAGAGCGACAAAGCTCTGGAAGCACTGGCTCACGAATACCGGCATTTTGCGAAAAACAATTACCAGCTGTACCAGGCCATCATGGGGCTTCCTGCCCTGGACCAGAATGACAGTCTGCGGGTGGGGAGGGAGAGCCTTCTTGTCATGAGAAAAGTGGTTCACCAGTATAAAATTTCAGAGGAGGATGCCGTCAACTTTTCCAGGTGCTTAAGAGGCGCTCTTCACGGCTTTGTCTCCTATGAGATGGCCGGGTATTATACCAGGAAGAATGTTCCGATAGAAGGAAGCTTCCGGTTTCTGATTCAGGGGCATATCGACTGGATACACCGGCTGGAGCAGAACGAAATGGAGAAAATGAAAAAGTAAGAATAGTAACAAAAAATCTGCGCGTTCACGGTAAAAATTAAAGAAAAGATATTGACAAACTAACGGTGTTAGCTTATAATCAAACTAACAACGTTAGTTTTTTGATATATGGGAAACTTCAGTTCCCATATATCAAAAAAGCAGCTGCACTGCGGCGGCGCACATGATGCACATAAGAAAAATGGCTGCCGGCAGGGCCGCGCTCCGGCGCAAATGTTTGCCAGGGCGCACACTTTTAAAACCTTAGAAGAAAGGAGTGTTTTAAATGGCAGAAGGACCTTTAAGCGGAGTAAAGGTAGTGGAATACTGCGACTTTATTTCAGGACCATATTGTACAAAGCTACTTGCCGATCTGGGCGCAGAGGTAATTAAAATTGAGAGACCGGAAGGTGACTCGGCAAGAAAGAGAGGCCCGTTTTTACATGATAACCCGAATCCGGAGCTGTCCGGACTGTTTCTTTACCATAACACAAACAAGAAGGGTGTGACCCTGAATCTGGAATCACCCGCAGGCCGCAGCATTTTTAAAAAGCTGGCGGCGGAGGCAGATATTTTAGTGGAAGATACGGCACCGGGGACCATGGAGGAACTGGGCCTTAATTACGGGGAATTAAAAAAAGACAATGAAAATCTGATCATGCTTTCCCTGACGCCCTTTGGACAGACAGGGCCTTATAAAGATTACAAGGCATATTACCTGAATATTTACCATGCCAGCGGAGCCGGCTATGTGCTTCCGGCAGCGTCCCCCAACGCGGACAGAGAGCCCATAAAAGGCGGCGGCTATGTGGGAGAAAGCGACGTGGGCGTGTATGCGGCTGTGAGCCTCATGGGCGCTCTTTACTGGAGAAACGCAGGAGGCACCGGCCAGTATATCGACGTTTCCAAGCAGGAAGCCATGATGTGTCTGGAAAGAATGAACATTGTCCGTTACTATATGATCGGCTCCAGCCCGTCCCGTGTGGGCGTGAACCGTGTCCGGGATACGCTGTTACAGTGTAAAGACGGCGGGTATATCATCGTGGTTCTCTATCCCCAGAAGCAGTGGGAGGGCATCATAAAAGCCCTTGGAAATCCCGACTGGGCCAATCATGCCCCTTTCCTTGAGCAGAAGGAGAGGGATAAACACTTTGAGGAAGTGAAGATGCACCTGCGTGAGGAGGCCATGAAATACAATACGGAAGAACTGTTCTTTAAGATTCAGGCGGAGGGAACGGCATGTGCTCCCATCTGTTCCGCAGAGCAGGTATACAATTCGCCTCAGACTAAGGCCAGAGAGTTCTTCACGGAAATTGATCATCCGGCAGCGGGAAAGTTGATGTATCCGGGGCTTCCCTATAAGCTTTCCACCATGACACCTTCCGGAAACCAGGGCGCGCCCCTTTTAGGACAGCACAACGAGGAGATTTACACAGAACGTCTTGGATATGCAAAAGAAGATCTGGTACGGTTAAAAGAAGCCGGAGTGATTTAGGAAAGGAGGAGGAACTATGTTTCAGGATGCTTTAAAGGGAATCAGAATCGCAGATTTCAGCTGGGTATGGGCGGGCCCCTATGCCACCTCTCTCCTTTCTTATATGGGAGCGGAGGTCATTAAGATCGAGAGCCGGGGCCGTGTGGACCAGACGAGAAAGGGATCCATCATGAACGGGGACAATTTTAACGGCTACGATTCCTCCCCCACATTCAACAATGCCAACTTAAACAAGCAGAGCATTTCTATTGACATTACAAAGCCGGAGGGGGCCAGGATCGCCAGAAAACTGGTTTCCCAATGTGATATTGTGGTGGCCAACATGCGTCCAGGGAAAATGGCAAAGCTGGGCCTTGGCTATGAGGATTTTAAAAAAGTAAAAGAGGACATCATTGTTCTGGAATCCTCGGGGTTCGGAGCAACGGGCCCCTATAAGGGATTTGCGGGATTTGCGCCGATTTTTGCATCTTTCGGCGGCCTGGCTTATCTGACCGGATACGAGGACGGCGCCCCCAATGTGATGAGCGGCGTCCAGGACATGCGGGCGGCCACCACATCGGCCTTTGTTCTGATTGCGGCCCTTTTGCACCGCCAGAAGACAGGAGAGGGGCAGTACATAGATCTTTCTTCTTCCGAGTGCTTAAGCACTTTGGTGGGACCGGAATTAATGGAATATTCCATGAACCGGCGTTCCCCGTTCCGTCACGGAAATGAGGATGCCATCATGGCTCCCCATAACTGTTACCGGACAAAGGGAGAAGATAAGTGGATCAGCATTGCCGTGGCGGACGATAAGGAGTGGGAAGCCCTTCGGAATGCCATGGGAGACCCGGAATGGGCCAGGGATGAAAAGTACGGAAATGTGTTTGACCGCTGGCAGAACCGGAAGGAGCTGGATATCCGAATGTCCGAGTGGACAAAGGATTTCACCGCGTATGAGCTTATGGAAAAGCTTCAGAAGGCGGGAGTGGCAGCCATGCCGTCCTTTGATGCCGAAGAAATTTTAAATGATGACCACACGAAGGCCAGGGAGTTATTTACAACCGTAGAGCATCCGGCTCTGGGAGAGCAGCATGTGATGAATCCGGCCTGGAAGTTTTCCGAAACTCCGGCCAGAATAAGAAAGCCGGGACCTCTTCTTGGGGAAGACAACCTGGATGTGTGTACAAAACTTCTCGGGATGACAGAAGAAGAGGTAAGAAAGCTGGAGGAAGCGCAGATTTTATGGTAGGAACCGTGAAAAGCGCCGCAGGCGATTTTCACCGTTGCCAGGTATACGGCCCAATCGCGAAGCGATTCTAAATGGCTGTATGCCGTAACCGTTCAGGGGATATCTGAACGGTTACCAGTTGTGAAAAAAGAAAGAATGAAAGGAGCAATTACATATGGCAGGAACGTATGACGAGAAAAATGACTGGGACCATCTCTCAGATGAAGACTGGAACAAAAAACTGGATGAAAAGGTTGAGGAGTTTAACGGAGGCCGCGGAGAGGTTGTGATTCCGCCGCCGTCCTTCGCGGTCATGGATGATGAGTATGTAAGAGGCATTAACTACAAGTATGTAACCGAAGATTTGATCCGCCATTTTGCTGACGCGTGCGGAGATCCAAACCCCTTCTGGAGAGATCCCACATATATTCAGAGCACCCGCTGGGGCGGATTTATTGCACCGCCGTTATTTGAGACCTGCATCGCCTTTGGTTCCTCCTTTGGCGGACGTCTCAGGGTGCCTGGGATTGCCAGACTGGCCGGCGGCAGCAAACATATCTATAAACAGCCCATCCGCCCCGGCGACAGTTTTACCATTTATGACAAATACGAAGGCTTTGTGGAGAAGGAGGTAACAAACAAGCCGTACCGTATGTTCATTGAGAGCGCCCCCCGATATTATATCAATCAGCGGGATGAAGTGGCCGCCATTGAGGTTCACCGGAACATTTACATGGCCACGCCTCCGGGAAAACGCGGCAAGAAGAAAGAAGCGAGAATGTACCAGGATAAGGTGAGAAAGCCTTACACCGATGAGCAGATCGAGATGATTCACGCCGCCTATGACGACCAGCTGGCCGGAAAGAACCGCCGCGGCGCGAAGATCCGTTACTGGGAAGATGTGAATGTGGGGGATGAGATTCCCACTGTTATTAAGGGGCCGGTTGACGTATCTGATGCCTGCGCCCGTACCATGGTAAGCTGCTACCCTTATGCCTATGCCATCAAATGGGCTGTTATGAGGAATCATTTACAGGCGCATCCGAAGGATCCGGAGACCAATGAGTATATTCTTCGCCGTGACTGGCATTACACCGACCATGCGGCCCATCTGTTCGGTTACCCTTACGCAAATTCCGCGGGTGCGCAGAATGAGATGATGCTGGTCCATGGAATCACCGACTGGATGGGAGATGACGGCTTTGTAAAATCCGCCGACTCCCAGGACAGAAGAATGGTATTCTTCGGCGATATGACTTATGTAAAGGGCAAGGTTGCAAAGAAGTACATTGATGAGGACGGAGATCATGTGGTTCTTGTGAACGTCTGGGGAGAGAACCAGGACGGCGTGCTGCATACAAAGACAGATTACGTAGTTAAGCTGGTATCCAGGGAAGCTTACGACAAACGGCTTTAATGACGGAGGGAATCCGATGTTTAAGGATGCATTAAAAGGGATCCGGGTTGCAGATTTCAGCTGGATCTGGGCAGGACCATACGCGGCCTCCCTTCTGGGCTACATGGGAGCGGAAGTCATAAAGATCGAAAGCCGGGCCCGTATCGACCAGACGCGGAAAGGGACCATCATGGATACCGACAATTTTGACGGGCTCAATTACTCTCCCACCTTTAATAATGCAAACCTGAATAAAAAGGGAGTCTCCATTGATATTTCAAAGCCTGAGGGAGCGGCTCTTGCCAGGCGGATTGTGGCCAAAAGCGACATTGTCGTATCCAACATGCGTCCCGGAAAAATGGAAAAGCTGGGACTGGGATATGAGGCTTTAAAAATGGTAAAAGAGGACATCATTATGATTGAGTCCTCCGGTTTTGGGGCCACAGGACCCTATAAGGGCTTTGCAGGTTTTGCCCCGATTTTTGCCTCCTTTGGAGGCTTGGCCTATCTGACCGGATACGGGGACGGCGAGCCCAACGTGATGAGCGGAGTCCAGGACTTAAGAGCAGGAACCCTTTCGGCATTCATTGTACTGGCAGCTCTTTTGCACCGCCAGAAGACGGGGGAGGGGCAGTACATAGACCTTTCCTCGTCCGAAGCTTTAAGTACCCTGATCGGACCGGAGCTTATGGAGTTTACCATGAACGGACGAAGCCCGCACAGAAACGGAAATGAAGACGCCATTATGGCGCCCCATGGCTGCTACCGCTGTAAGGGAGACGACAAGTGGATCAGCATTGCGGTGGGAAACGACAGGGAATGGAAGGCCCTCTGCAAAGTCATGGGAGAACCGGAATGGTGCAGGAAAAAAGAGTATGCGGATATGCCCGGACGGTGGAAGAACCGAAAGGAGCTGGATTTGCGGCTGGAAGAGTGGACCGCAAAGCATACCCATTACGAGCTGATGGGGCGGCTTCAGGAAGCCGGGGTCGCGGCCATGCCGTCCTTTGATGCCGAGGAGATCCTGAGGGACCCTCACACGAAGGCAAGAAACCTGTTTACAGCCGTCCATCATCCGAAAATCGGCGATCAGGTGGTCATGAATCCGGCCTGGAGATTTTCAGAGACTCCGGCCCGTATTACCAAGGCAGGGCCTCTTATGGGGGAAAGCAATGATGAAATTTTCAGCGGCCTTCTGGGAATGACTCCGGAAGAAATCGAAATGCTGAAGGAAGAAAAGATAATTTATTAGGTCCGGGCACTGAGGGAAGAAACGAAGTCCGGACAGGAGGAGGTAACAATATGTTTACAGATTATGATGTAATGATTATCGGTTCCGGCTGTGCCGGTCTGGCTGCAGGCATCTATGCCGCCCGGGGCGGATATGAGACCTGCATTCTGGAAAAGGAGGCCATGGGCGGAGAGATGATGAGCCGCCAGCTCATTGAAAACTATCCGGGATTTGCAGAAGGCATTATGGGGCCGGACCTGGCAAGCCAGATGCTGGAGCAGGCATCCAACGCAGGCGCTGAGTGCGAGACCGGAGAGGTCACATCCATTCAGGATAAGGGGAGCTATAAGATTATTAAGACCACAAACGGTTCTTATACCTGTAAGGGCGTGATACTGGCTTCCGGCTCCCATCCAAGGCTTTTAAATGTGCCGGGCGAAAAGGAGCTGTCAGCCAGGGGCGTATTTTACTGTGCGACCTGTGACGGTGCACAGTGCGCCGGAAAGCCGGTGGTTGTGGCGGGAGCCGGGGATTCCGGAATCACAGAGGCTCTTCTTTTAGAGAAGCTTGGCTGTAAGGTGACTGTGGTGGAGTTCATGGAGACGCCGAAGGCCTCTAAGGTCATGCTTGACAGGGCCGAAGAGAATCCCAATATTGAACTTCTCTGTAATACAAAGATCACCGGAATCCAGGGAGAAGACTGGGTGACAGGTGTGGAAATCGAAGACAGGGAAAGCAAAGAGAAGAGAGTACTTGATGTGGAAGGCATTTACATAAGAATCGGACTTCTTCCCAACACTTCTTACGCAGAGGGCTGTGTGGAGTTAGCGCCCAGTGGACACGTGGTGGTGGACGGAAATATGAAGACATCGGCGGACGGCATCTATGCCGCAGGCGACATCCGCACAAATTCTCCGGCCCAGATGGCAACGGCTGTGGGGGACGGCGTTGTGGCCTATATGAATCTGAACCGCTACTTAAGTACACTGGAATAACCGGTTTTCAATGGATTTTTACCGGTAACTGTGAGAACACAAAACAGTTATGAAAGGAGATAAAACATGAGCAGCGCAAATCAGTATGATGTTGTGTGGCCCGCGACCCCGAGTACCGTACAGGGAGCCAAACTTGCAAAACGGCTGGATACCCTGGAGGGAAAGGTAGTTGCCGAGCTGTGGGACTGGGTCTTTAAAGGAGACATCATGTTCGAGGCCTTTGAGGCGGAGCTTAAAAAGATGTATCCGGGAATCAAGCTCATAAGCTGGAGAGAATTCGGCGAGATTCACGGGGCCAATGAAAGGGAGGTACTTGCTGAACTTCCAAAGAAATTCAAGGAATTCGGCGTAGATGCAGTGATCTGCGGCGTTGGCTGCTGAGGAAGCTGTATCGCCGCCGTGACGCGTGCAAGTATTTTAGTAGAAAAACTTGGGATCCCCACCGTAACGCTCTGCTGTGACGGATTTAAGACAGCAGGAAGCTTTACCGCAAAGGGTGAGGGCTATCCCAATCTTCCGTTCGCAACTCATCCGGGACATGTAAATACAACCCCCAATGAGCAGGTATATAAAAATGCCGTGGATATTATGCTGGACATGGTGATCAAAGGCCTGACCGTGCAGCCAAAGGATGCGAAACCGAAGAAAGAACCGAAACCGCGAGATATTATTTTCTCCGGCAGTTATGAAGAAGTGAATGAGTATTTCCTTGAGAAGGAATGGAGCGAGGGACTTCCCATCGTGCCGCCGACTCTGGAAAAGGTGGATGCGTTCATGAAATTCACCAACCGGAAACCCGATGAGGTTCTTGGAATTGTAAAGCCGGAGAACCGGAAAGCTACCGTCTGGAGCGTCGCTGTCAATGGGGTGATGAGCGGATGCCGTCCGGAGTACATGCCGATTCTCGTGGCGATTACGGAAGCAATGTGCGATCCCTATTTCGCCCAGGAAAATCTGGGTCACACACCGGCTACCGAATGTATCATAATCCTCAGCGGAAGTCTTGTCAAGGAATTAAATTTCAACTGCACCCAGGGTGCGCTGCGCCCGGGCTTCCAGGCCAACACCAGTATCGGACGTTTCTGGAGAATGTATCTGAGAAATGTCTGCGGTTTCCTGCCCCATAAGACGGACAAGGGCTGTTACGGAGACAATTTCCGAATCGTACTGGCGGAAAATGACGAATATCTGGAAGAGATCGGTTGGCAGCCTTACCGTGTTGACAGAGGCTTCGCGAAGGAAGACAATGTGATTACCGTTATGACTCTGACAGAGAGAACACAGGCAATCGAGTGCGGCTGGCCGACGGCGGAGGGAATTCTTACGGCAATCGAAAAGCGTATGGCGGATAACCATATGTTTATTCAATTTTTCTTCCGGGGACAGCATATGATGCCCCTGGTGATTCTGACCCCCACTATTATCGACTCCCTGATCCGAGAGGGCTATACGAAGGAAACGGTGAAGGAGCACTTCTTTAAAGGGGCCAAATTCCGCCTGTGGAATTTAAGCAACCGTCTGGCGGAGCGTTTTGTGACCGGTCTGGAGCAGGGCAACTGGCCTCAGTTTATCGGCACAAAGGAAGAGTATGGCGACTTTAAAGTAAATGCAGACGGCAAACTGGAATTTTATGATGAAAACGGCAAATTGACCGATATGGGAGAGAACCGGTTTATTCAGATGATGGCCGACCCCAATGATTTCCAGCTGATCGTCAGCGGAGATCCGGCCCGTGACCATGCGATCATCGGCGCCCAGAACGGTTTCATGGGATGGCCCACCAGCAAAAAGGTGGAACTTCCGGAGAATTGGGAGGAACTTTTAAAGAACGTCAGAAAATAATGGATTATAGGAGGGGATTATGAGCGAAACTACTATTTTACTGCTTTGTCTGGCAGCAATTGTTATTTCCATCGCCATCTGCTTTAAGACCGGCATCAATATGGGCCTTATCGCAATGACATTTGCGTTTTTAATCGGCTGTCTGTTCATGGGAGAAAAGGCAGCGGCAACGGGAATCAATACGGTGGCCCTCTACGCAGCGGCCCAGATCGGAGCCCTTGCCACACCGATTTCGCCGTTTTCCACCGCCGGAGCCCAGTTTGTGGGACTGGCTCCCGATGATAAGTTAAGTGACACTCTGGTAAAACAGCAGTTCCTTCTTGCCATTGTGATGATGGCGGCCACTACCGTTGCGGCACTGTTTGGACTGTGCGGTATTTTTAAGCTTTAACGGAACAGTTTAAGTTCCGGCGCCTTTGCCGGAAACAGGAGAAACTCTATGAATGCTGTGATTGAAACCATATTAAAACGCCGGAGCGTCAGAGCCTATCAGGAGAAGCAGATTACAAAGGAGGAGCTGGATGCCCTTCTTACCTGCGCCCTGTATGCACCCACCGGAGGAAATTTACAGAACAGCCGGTTCCTTGTAATTCAAAACCCGAAGATCCTGGAAGAGTTAAACGGGGTGATTCGCCATGAGCTGGCCTCCAGAGAACCTGTGGAGGGTGAAATGATGGCGAAGGGAATCCGAAGGGCCCGCCAGGACGGATATCACTTTATTTTTCATGCCCCCACACTCATAAGCGCCGTGGCCCCGGGAGACCATGAAAACAGCATGGCTAACTGCTGCGTGGGCCTTGAAAATATTCAGATTGCTGCCGTATCCCTGGGACTTGGGGCATGCTGGAGCAATCAGCCCCACTGGCTGACAGATGTACCGGCTGTAAGGGAGATCTTCGGACGGCTGGGTTTAAAAGAAAATGAAGATATTTTCGGAAGTGTTTCCGTGGGGTATCCGGCCTTTGTGGCAAAGCAGGCCCCGGCCAGAAAAGAAGGGCGGATTTTCCTGGACCGGGAGCTGCCGTAAGATTTTATACCAGTGTATGGATACATTTATTTTCAGGCCGGTTATTTGGCGAAGTGTCAATGTGTCAACACACCAGCTCACAGATCATACGGGCCGTGAGAGTGCGGGGAAGGATCACAGGCTTTCCTGTAAGGGCCTGTATCCGTTCCTTCATTTCCACCGTATAGCCGATACAGTCAAGTAAAATAAGATCGGTTTCTTCAGGAATGGCCCTGGCGGCTTTAAGGACTTCGTCGGGGCCGTCGTAAGGAGAAACGGCGATCATATGGACCTGTCCGGCATGGGGAGACCATTTCTTTATTCCCTGGTCCATCTGCTCTCTGGCAGGAGTAAGGACCGTAAGGAAACGGCTTCCGACGGCGGGAATCAGGCCGGAAAGAAGCTTGTTGGGAAAGATAAGGGGAACATGGGATTTAAAATTATCCGGAAATTCTCCGGTACATAAAAAGAGGATCAGAGAGACCTCCTTTTTCTCCAGCTCATGAATACAGGTCTGAAGCCGCGGCAGAACATAGGACTCCCCAAAGGCCACAGATGTTTTGTCGGCCAGTCTGGATACGAGGACATGATCGCCGGGCAGGGGACGGAACGCGGCAATTTCTTCTTTTGTAAGACCGTCAAGACCGCCCATCTGGATAATTTCAATGGATTTTCCTAAAATTGGTTCCATTTCAGGAATAAGATCGGTTCGCGGTGCCTGTCCTACCGTAATTGCGCCAATTTTTTTCATAGACACTCCTTTCCTTGAACGAAGTAATCGTTTGTGGATTTTTGCCCGTAGCTGTGAGAGTACGGAACGGTTATGCTATTTGGATTTTAGCACAGGCCCGGCATGGTTTTCAAGAAGAACAAAGAAAAGAGGTAGAAACGATGTATAAGCCAAACAGAAAAATTCCCTGCGTCTATATGCGCGGCGGCACCAGCAAAGCGGTTTTCTTTCATGATAAGGACCTTCCAGAGGATGCGGCAGAGCGTGATAAAGTGATCTTAAGCGCATTTGGAAGTCCGGACAGACGTCAGATCGACGGCATGGGCGGAGCCAACACCTCCACCAGCAAGGTGGCGGTGATTAAAAAGAGTGAACGGCCGGGCATCGATGTGGATTATGATTTCGGCCAGGTAGATGTCAATGCCCCCATTGTGGGAAAGACCATGAACTGCGGAAATATTTCTTCCGCCGTCGGTCCCTTTGCCATTGACGAGGGCCTGGTAAAGGCAGTGGAGCCCATGACCGAGGTACATATCTTTAACACAAATACACAGAAGGAAATTATCGCACAGGTTCCCGTAAAGGACGGGCGTGCCGTTACCGAGGGCGACTTTGCCATTGACGGCGTTCCGGGTACAGCGGCAAAGGTGACCTTAAAATTTGTCGCCCCCCAGGGGGCGGCATCCGGAAAGCTGCTTCCCACGGGCCAGGGGAAGGATAGTATTGAAATTGAGGGAAAGAACTATGAATACAGCTTTGTGGATGCTGCCAATCCGGTGATCTTTGTACATCCGGAGGACTTTGGCGTAAAGGGAACAGAAATTCCGTCGGAGTTCAACGCCCTTCCAAACTGCAAGGAGATCTGCCAGATTTTGGAAATCATCCGCGGAACCGGGGCCGTTACTTTAGGTTTTGCCAAAGATTTAGAGGACGCCAGAGTCAACAGTCAGACACTTCCCAAGATCGCCTTTGCCACAAAGCCGGTGGACTACACGGCAGGAAGCGGCAAAGAAATCAAGGCGGGAGATGTGGACCTGGTGGGGAGACTGTTCTCCGTGGGTATGAAAATGATCGACGCCTACATGGGAACAGGAGCCATCTGTACCATCACGGCTGCCAATACACCGGGCACTATTGTAAACGAAATCGCCAGAGAATCCCTGGGAACCGACCGGATTGAACACCTCCGTATCGGCCATCCCTGGGGCATCATGGATGCCTATGCGGATTTAAAGGTTCATGAGGACGGATCCCACGAGGTTTTAAGCGGAAATCTGGACAGAACCGCCAGACGCATCATGGAAGGTTTCGTTTACGTACGGGATTAACATGCAGAATTAACATGCGGGATTAACGCGTGGGGGTAACGCGCGGCATGAAAAGAATACGGCCCGGAAAGTCCGAAAGACAGGAGGAAAAAGAAAGGATGCTGACGGAGCGATTTGCCGATTTTATTTATGATACCAATTTTGAGGATCTGCCAAAGAACATTGTTTCCCTGGCAAAGGAGCGGATTCTGGATTCCGTGGGAGCCATCCTGGCAGGGGCCGGAAACTGGGCTTACAGGGATAAGTTTCTGGCAGCCTGCAAAGCGCAGGGATTGGGCGACTGTTCCGCTTTCACCACGGGAGATTTGAAATTTCCGGCGGCCCGGGCGGCCATGATCGACGCTACCTTCGGACATGCGGTGGAGCTGGACGACGGTCATAAATTTGCGGGGGCCCACGCGGGAACCGCCGTGGTTCCCGTAGCCTTAACCCTGGCCCGCCAGAACGGACTTTCCGGACGGGATGTGATCACCTCTGTGGTGCTGGGATATGACATTGTATACAGGATTGCGGCCGCCATGGCGCCCCACCAGATTGATAAGGGCTTTCATCCCACCAGCAACGACGACACACTGGGAGCGGCGGCCACGGCCGGGAAACTTCTTTGCCTCACAAAGGAGCAGCTTGCAAACGCCCTGGGGCTTGCAGGGCTTTATGCGTCCGGACTTATGGAGGCCACAGTCACAGGACAGCTTTCCAAATGCGTCATGGTGGGAAATTCCGCTGCCAGCGGAATGGCTGCCGTTTATTACGCGAAAGAAGGTATGGAAGGGACCATCAGCGTTTTTGAAGGAAAAGATGGCTTCTTCGCGGCAAAATCAAAGGATGTGAATGCAGACGCCGTCCTGGAGGGACTTGGAGAGAAATTCGTGATCACCGATACATACAGCAAGATGTATCCCACCTGCCGCCATGCACAGCCCGCCATCGAAGGCGCGCTGAATCTGATGGAGGAGTATGGATTCGGCCCGGAAGATGTGGACCATGTGTGGGTGGGAACCCATGAGGTGGCTTATACGCTGACCGGAAAAATAAAGAAGCCGAAGGATTCCGGCGAGGCAAAGTTCAGCTCTGCCTATGGGATTGCCATTGCCCTTTATGAGAAGGGCTTCGGCGTCTGCCATCTGAATCCGGAATACACAGAGAATCCCAAATATCTGGAGCTGGCGAACCGTGTTACCGTGGAACAGGACCCGGATGTCCAGGCCGTGTATCCCACAAAGCGGGGCGCAAAGGTAAAGATCTTTTTAAAGGATGGAAGAGAGCTGTCCACAGAGGTTTATGATTTAAAGGGTTCGCCCAACAACCCGGTGGGATTTGAGGAGATAAAAAATAAATTCGTGGCCAATGTGAAAAATCTGATGACAGAAGAAGACTTAAAAAATCTGATCGACAGGATCATGAGCCTGGAAACCATGGATTCGGTGGAGCCGATCATGGAGATTCTGACAAAACCAATCGTATAAATTGTAACAGTATCCGGAGTTTGCCGGCCGCCAAAATCAGGCAGGCCTGTCCCTGGCTTGTTGCTGTTACGTGAATAAGGACAGGAAAGCCAGTCTCCGGAATGTGGATGGAGAGGAAGAACATGGGAAAAACAGCGATTGTTAAGATTATGGAGCGGGCGGCCGGACGCAGTGTCTCGGTGGGAGAGAGAGTCTGGTGCAATGTGGATCTGGCTTCCGCCCGTGACTTCGGAGGGGCCAACTGTGTGCTCCAGTTTGAAAAGGAGATGGGAAAAGACGCAAAGGTCTGGGACCCGGATAAAATTGCGTATACCTTTGATTTGCAGGCGCCGTCCCATTCAGAGAAGGTATCCAATAATCAGAAAATCATCCGTGAGTTTGCCAAAAGACAGGGCATCCGCCATGTGTTTGACATTAACCATGGCATCGGCCAGCACGTGATGCTGGAGGCGGGGCTCATAAAGCCGGGCGATGTGGTCCTGGGAACGGACAGCCATATGAATCTTCTTGGAGCCGTGGGAGCCTTTGCCACAGGAAACGGGAACTCTGATATTGCGGCGGCATACATTAATGGCACCTGCTGGTTCCGCGTGCCGGAGACCATGAAAATCGAAGTGACGGGAACCTTTAAAAAGGGAGTCTGCATGCGGGATCTTCTGACGAGAATCGTCGGAGATCTGGGCGCCGGAGGCATGGATTTCCTGGCAGTGGAATTTACGGGAGAAACCATTGAGAGAGCCACCCTGGCGGAGCGTATTACCCTCTGCTCCATGGTGACGGAAATGAGCGGAAAGGTGCCGCTCATCATGCCAAACGGCGAGGTGCTGGAATGGCTCTGTGAGCGTGCCGGAGAAGAAGTGAGAGAACGGGTAAGAACCCTGTCCGCGGATCCGGATGCCGAATACTGCCGGGTACTCCATTATGATGTGACCGATCTGGAGCCCCTCGCGTCCTGTCCCGATGCGCCGGACAATGTAAAGCCGGTTTCTGAGATCGCGGGGACCAGGGTGGACCAGATTCATATCGGTTCCTGTTCCAACGGAAGATACGAAGACTTTAAAGCGGCCTATGAGGTCCTTATGGCAGGGGGAGGAAAAATCGCTCCGTCCATTCGCGCCATCATTACCCCCAGTACCACCGAGGTACAGCTTAGGCTGGCCCGCGAGGGGATTCTGGCTGCATTTCTGGAGGCAGGCATTGTCTGCACGAACCCCACCTGTTCTCTCTGCACCGCGGAGCATTACGGAGCGCTGCCGTCAGGCGACATCGGCTGTTCCACCACCAACAGGAACTTCATCGGAAAAGTGGGAAAGGGGAGTCACACCTACCTGATGAGCCCTATGTCGGCTATGGCCACGGCAGTCCGGGGCTGTATCACGGATCCCAGGGAGATACTTTAAAAGTGTTGCACGGCAGCCATGAGACGGCGCATGCTTGCATGCAGAGTCTCATGGATATCGGGCAATCGACTTTCGTGGCATGTCCGTTTAATAAAGAAGGCCGCCAGCGGCGGTGATTGGAGGAAACGATGAGCGTTTTAAAAGGAAGAGCGTGGGTGTTCTCCGATGACGTGGACACCGACCTGATTTATCACAATAAATACCTGGCCGAGACAGACCCCAAAAACATGCCCCAGTATTCCTTTGAGTATTATCCGGGAAAGGAGAATTTTGCAAAGGAAGCGAAGCCTGGGGACTTTGTGGTGGCCGGAAAAAATTTCGGCTGCGGCTCCAGCCGTGAGCACGCTGTGTATTGTCTTCAATATGCCGGGATTCCCTGCATCCTGGCGGAGACCTGCTCCAGAATTTATTACCGGAACGCCGTAAACAACGGCTATCCGGTGCTGTTTACCAAAGGACTCTCCGGGGCCATTAAAAATGGCGTCATAAAGGACGGGGACATGCTGGAGGTGGATATGGACAACGGAACCATAAAAAATCTGGATAATGGCAGTGAGTTTCACGGCGATGCGGTCAGCGACTTAGAAAAGGATATTATGAAGGCCGGAGGGCTGTTCCCGTACCTGAAGGCACAGAAAGGATGACGGAGGATGGAATATAAAAATGTGACGCTGCCGGCCCATGCCTGTAATTCCCATTTACATATCATTGACCCCGCATTCCCCAACGACGGCAAAGCCGAAGCCCAGAAAGGAACCGTGGAGGAATATAAAAAGCTGGCAGAGGAAATGGGCCTGGAGCGGGCCGTTTTCGTCCAGGCAAAGCCCTTTGGCACAGACAATGCCTGTCTGGTGGACGCCATTGAAAAATTCGGACTGGACCGGGCCAGAGGAATCGCTGTGGTAAATAGCCAGGCAACCGATAAAGAACTGGAATATCTTCATGCACATGGAATCCGGGGCCTGCGGTTCAGCGTGTGGAATCCGGCCAATGCGGTGGTTTCCATGGATATATGCAAAAATCTGGCGGATCGAACAAAGGACATGGGATGGAACATCCAGCTTCATATGAGCTCCGCCCAGCTTCTGGAACATGCAGAAATCATTGAGAGCCTGGAGAATAAAGTGGTTATTGACCATATGGGACGGCTGAAACCGGAGCTTGGAATTTCGGACCCGGCCTTTCTTTGGATCTGCAAAAGGCTGGATAAAGGAAACACATGGGTAAAATTATCCGGCCCCTATTTAAATACCAGAGACAAAGAGCCCTGGGAAGATGCGGCCAGAGTGGCGCGGGCGTTTTCCGGATATGCACCGGAGCGGATGCTGTGGGGCAGTGATTTTCCCCATGTGACGGAGAAGGTGAAGCCGGATGAAGGGAAACTTTTGGAAACCATTGACCAGTGGTTTTTGTCAGAGCGGGAAAAACAGCTTGCCCTGGTGGAAAATCCGGCCCGGGTGTACGGATTTTAAGCAGAATGGCCGGCCGAAAAGGACGGCAGAGAGGAGATATCATCATGGAAATTAGAAAACCGGCAGTGGCCGGAACCCTGGAATCCAGTGACTGCCAGATTATCATCCGTCCCAATCCGGGCAATGGGATTGCCATTGATCTGGAGAGCGATGTGAAAATGATGTTTGGCGAGTCCATTCTGGAGACTGTGAAAAAGACTCTGGAGGAATTCGGCGTCGCGGATGCGGAGGTGGAAATCCGCGATAAGGGAGCTTTGGACTGTGTGATTAAATCCAGAATGCAGTGCGTTATCTGCCGTGGGGCAGAGGAACATTATGACTGGTCAAAGGAGGATGGAAAAGAATGGCAGAAAGAACAATCCGTCTGAAACGCACCAGCCTTTACGCCAGCGGCTCCAGTCCGGTCAACATGATTCAGGCAGTATTTTATAATGAGGACATGCTGATCTATGATCTGGAAGACTCAGTCCCGGCGGCGGAAAAGGATGCGGCGAGATTTTTAGTATATAACATGGTGAAGAACCACCGTCCAAAAGACAAGTATGTATGCATCCGCGTCAACGGCATCTACTCGGAATATCTGGAAGAGGATCTGCAGGCGGCGGTCCGGGCCAATCCCGATGCCATCCGCATTCCCAAAGTGGAGTATGCCAGAGAGGTAAAAAATATTTCAGAGCGCATTGGGGCAATTGAGGAAAAAATCGGCCTGGAAGTGGGGAAAATCGAGCTGATCTGCAACATTGAATCCTATATGGGCGTGATAAACGCCATGGAGATTGCTCATTCTGATTCCCGTGTGGTAGCCATGGCCGTAAGCGCGGAGGATCTGACCGCCAGTTTAAAGGCCCAGAGAACAAAGAAAGGCCTGGAGGTGTTCTATGCAAGAAACGCGGTGCTCATGGCCTGCCGCGCAGCGGGAATTGACGCTCTGGATATCGTATTCAGCGACATCAACGATAAAGAGGGGCTTATGGAAGATACGGCCCTGGCAAAGAACCTGGGTTTTGACGGAAAGACCTGTATCCATCCAAGACAGATCGACACAGTGAATTCCTACTTCACCCCCGGCACGAAGGAAATTAAATATGCCCTCCGCGTACTGGCGGCCGTGGAAGAGGGAAAGAAGAACCATAAGGGAGCCGTTACCTTAGACGGCGGCATGATCGACAAGCCCATGGAGCTTCGGGCTCTGACCACCCTCGCACAGGCCGAGGCGGCAGGTATCAATGTGAAAGGGATGGTGATTTAAAATGAAGAATGCAGTGGGACGGGAAATCCCGGAAAAGATCGGGAATTATGTGGTTAAGCCCTATACAGGCGCTTATACGGGGGCGCCGTCCGGTGAGCCTGTACGTACCTTAAGGACGGCGGGAAAGCATGTGTCCGGAGACTGCAAAATTCTCCCTTCCATCGAAGAGGCGGTAAAAGCCGCAGGTCTTAAGGACGGCATGACCATTTCCTTCCATCACAGCTTCCGCGAGGGGGATGAAATCGTCGGCCAGGTATTGACCGCCATCCGCGCTCTGGGAATCCGGCGTCTTCGATTTGCTCCCAGCGCTGTTGTGAACATTAAAAATCCGTCCATTGTGGATTTTGTAAAAGATGGGACCATCGACAGAATCGAGGCCAGCGGAATCCGCGGAGAGCTTGGGGACGCGGTACTGGAAGGCCTTATGGAGGAGCCTGTGATTCTCCGTACCCATGGTTCCAGGCCCAGAGCCATAGAAGCGGGAGAGCTTATGGTTGACGTGGCCTTTATCGGCGCTTCGGCCGCCGATGAATACGGAAATGCCACCGGCCAGATCGGTCCCAATGCCTGCGGCTCCCTGGGGTATTCCTTTGTGGATGCACAGAATGCGGCAAAGGTCATTGTGATTACGGATTATCTGGTGAATTATCCCTGTAATCCGGCCAGCATTTCCCAGCAGTATGTAGATTATGTGGTGAAGGTGGACCGGATCGGCGACCCGGATAAGATCGGAAAGGGCGCGGCCAGAATGACGAAGAATCCCAGGGATTTAATGATCGCCGAACGGGCGGCTGATGTAATGGCGGCTTCCCGACTGTTTAAGGAAAACTTTTCCTTCCAGACAGGGGCCGGGGCCATCAGCATCGCCTGTACCAATTATCTGGCAGACCGGATGGAAGCGCGGGGCGTAAAGGCAAGCTTTGCCCTCGGCGGCATTACGGCAGCCATTGTGGATATGTACAAAAAAGGCCTGGTGCGTGTCTTAGAGTGCAGCCAGTGCTTTGATGCCGTTGCGGCCAGAGCCATTGTGGAAGAACCGGGTCTTCAGGAACTGGCCGAGTCTTTAACGGGAGTTCCGAAACCCATTGAGACCACAGACCGGGTGGTCTGTGTTGTGGAATACCGGGACGGCACGGTCATTGACGTGATACGGGAAATTAAGAAATGCAGAGAATGATTACGGGCGTTTTCTGACTGCCGTATAACCTCAGGGACGCGGCGAATATGCTGAACTTTTTTACCACCAACGGCCTACGGCGGGACTTGATGGAAAATTCGTAACAGTTCAGCCTTGCATCTTCTTGCCCGCGTACCGCGGACAAGAAGCTTATGGCATCCGCTTTATGAAGATTCCGAGTAAAAAACGCTTATGAAAACAAGTTTTCAACGCTTTTTTTACACAGAATCTTCGCAAGGCTGAACTGTTCCATTGTTTACTGTCTCTCTATGTTCTTCAAATAAATGGTACTTCTTGCTGCACCTGCTTTTTTCAGCCAATTTTTTTCAATCATCGACTGCAAAATAATTCTCGCTCTCCGCTGTTTCACATTAAGAAGTTCCATCGCCTTATTTGTTGTTATTGAACCATTTTCTAAAACATACTCGTAAATGAGCTGTTCCTGTTCACTATCCGGCATTTTTACACTACTATCCGGCACTTTTTCGCCGGTATTCGGCATTTTTACAGTGTTATCCGGCACTTTATTTCCATTATCCGGCACTTTTCCGGCACTGTTGTGGTCATTGAGGTCAGCGGTATCACTGATTTGACCTCGATAAATATTGATACGAAGATCAACTTCACCGCCAATAAACTCTGGCTCCCGCAATCCGGCTTTCTTTACTTTACCAATGATTCTTGGAATACCACTTCCCCAATGCTCAATTAAATTCATATA
>CANRXD010000003.1 GCA_947643685.1 uncultured Clostridium sp.
CGATTTCAAATGGGCATATGCTGTTACGTTCACAGGGCACCTGTGAACAGTAACAGCGATTTTGAATGGCCGCATGTACAGTAATTTATCTGATTGCAGCCCACAGCCAGGATGTGGTATACTTTGTCGTGCGAAGCACGCCCGCCCGGAGGGCATGTATTGCGGGATGCCCTGGGGGTATACTTTGTCGTGCGAAGCCCGCCCGCCCGAAGGGCATGTATTGCGGGATGCCCTGAGGGTATAAGGGGGATGGCAGGGCTGATCATATGGGATACGGCAGATGTCAGGCTATATAAGTCCTGTGGCCTTGTGAAAGGGCGAACAGGTCCGGAGGCTTACAGAGGGAGGAACCTATGGAAAAAGAGATCAGGAACAGTGAAGGTGCAAAAACAGCGATTCTGGCAGTCAGTTTTGGAACCAGCTACAACGACAGCAGGGAGGTTACTATCGGGGCCATTGAGCAGGCAATTACTGATGCTTTTCCGGCCTGTGAGGTCCGTAGAGCCTTTACAAGTCAGGTGATTATTAATAAGCTGAAGCAGCGGGACGGAGTGGAAATCGACAATGTGAAAGAAGCCCTGAAAAAAGCCTGTGAGGATGGGATTGAGAGACTCATTGTCCAGCCTACTCATCTGATGAACGGCCTGGAATACAGGGCTCTTGTGGATGATTTGAGAAATTATGGGAACACGTTCAAAGCCATTGTTTTGGGAGAGCCGTTACTGACAGACGAAGAGGATTTTAAGGCTGTCATGGAAGCTATTACGGCTGACACGGCTGCCTTTGATGATGGCAGCACGGCCATTTGCTTCATGGGGCATGGGACAGAGGCTGAGTCCAATGCCGTGTATGAACGGCTCCAGAAAATTTTAAGAGAAGCCGGATACAAAAATTATTTTATTGGCACTGTGGAGGCCCGGCCCACTCTGGATGATCTGGTCACGACGGTGAAGAAAAGCGGCACATATAAGAAGGCAGTGCTGAAACCGTTAATGGTGGTGGCAGGGGATCATGCCAACAACGACATGGCCAGGGACGGGGACGGCTCATGGAAGCGTACCTTTGAGGAGGCAGGTTATGAGGTACAGTGCATTATGGAAGGCCTGGGGCAGATGGAGGCCATCCGGAAGATTTATGTAAAGCATGTGAAGGATTCTCTGGACCGGTTATCCGAACTGTATTGAGGGCAAAAGAATAAATGCTGAATAAATAAATGGGTTTCCCAATAGAATGGTAATAACCAATTTAGAGGGAGCCTTTTATTTTTATGTTAAGAAAGTGGAAGAGACCGGGAAAATGGGTACTTTCGGTGTTTGGAATATTGGCGGTTCTGGTGGCCGGATGTATTGGTTTCACGGGGTGTCATGGAAATGAAGAGGAAAACGCAAAGGTGCAGGATCTGGAATTTACAGTGGTGGGGGAAAATGAGATTCCCACGGCTCTTGCAGAACTCATCGGGAAAAAAAGGGAGAAGCCCTTTAAACTTACATATGCGGACGGACAGGATATGTACATCGTTATCGGGGAAGGTCCTCAGGCAGGCGGCGGATACAGCGTAATGGTGAAGGAGCTGTATCAGACAGATAACTCCATTGTCATACGGACGGAGCTTTTGGGGCCGGAGAAGGGAGAGGCCTCCGGAACCGATACCTCCTATCCGGTACTGATTGTGAAGACTGCGTTCATGGAGGAGCCGGTGGTGTTCCAATAATCAGAAACCGGTACTTTACATCCGGGCTGGTTTTTGATAAAATTTAGAAAACTTGGGAAGGGGCTGCGGCACATTCGCTGCTTCATAGGGAAAGCCTTATGATCTGGTGACGGTCGGGACCCCTCTTTGTGTGCGGAAATAGATTTTTCCTCCGGAAACAGGAACCTGAAAGGACATGCGGGGATATACTGAATGAAAGGAGGAAATGAATATGCTGCAAGATATTTGGAAAGACATAAAAGCGGTACAGGAGAGGGATCCGGCGGCCGGAAGCGCCCTGGAGGTCCTGATTCTTTACCAGGGAGTTCACGCCCTGATCTGGCACAGGATTGCCCACTGGTTCTGGATTCATCATATGCGGTTTCTGGGGCGCCTGATTTCCCAGATTGCCAGGTTTTTTACTTTAATTGAGATTCACCCGGGAGCCAGCCTGGGTCATGGGATTTTAATTGACCATGGCTGTGGAGTGGTGATTGGAGAAACAGCAGTGGTGGGAGATAATTGCACCATCTACCAGGGGGTGACTCTGGGCGGTGTGGGAACAGAAAAGGGAAAGCGCCATCCCACCATCGGAAACCATGTAATGATCGGCGCCGGAGCAAAGATTTTAGGGGCCTTTGAAGTGGGGGACAACTGCAGGATTGCGGCCAATGCCGTTTTATTAAAGCCCCTGGAAGAGAACAGTACGGCAGCCGGAATTCCTGCCAGACCGGTGAAAAAGGATGGGGTTTTGGTCCCTGACAGTATAGAAACCGTAAAGGAGGAACGATACTGCCGGATGGAGGAAAATATCCGGAGTATGGAGAAACGGGTGAAGAAACTGGAGGATACGATAAAAGTATGACGATGTCATCGGACAGAACGAAAGAAATAGAAAAAAGCATCATAAAGCGGTTCCGCAAGGAAATCTGGCGTCCCTTTGTGCGGGCGCTGAATGATTATGAAATGATAAAAGAGGGAGATAATATCGCAGTCTGCATCTCCGGCGGCAAGGACTCTATGGTGCTTGCCAAATGTATGCAGGAAATTCTGCGCCACGGAAAGATGGAATTCGGCCTTAAGTTTCTGGTAATGGATCCGGGATACAATCCGGAAAACAGAGCGCTGATTGAAGAGAATGCCAAAACCCTGGGAATTCCTGTCCATATTTTTGAATCGGATATTTTCAATGTTGTGGCTGATGTGGAGGATTCGCCCTGTTATCTCTGTGCCAGAATGCGGCGGGGAAATCTCTATGCCAATGCCAGAGAGCTGGGCTGCAACAAAATCGCTCTGGGCCATCATTTCGATGATGTGATTGAGACCATCTTAATGAGCATGCTTTATGGGGCTCAGATCAATACCATGATGCCGAAGCTTTACAGCACCCATTTTCCGGGTATGGAGTTAATAAGGCCGTTGTATCTTGTGAAAGAGGCTGACATCCTGGCCTGGAAGGACTACAACGGACTCCGCTTTTTACAGTGTGCCTGCCGGTTTACGGAGGAGAGCTCCAGAAGGCAGAACGAGGAGCTTTCCAAGAGAAAGGAAATGAAGAGGCTGATTGCAGGCTTCAGGAAAACCAATCCCTATATTGAGACCAACATTTTTAAAAGTGTGGGGAATGTAAACCTGGATGCCTGCATCGGTTACGTCAAGAATGGAGAACGCCATAATTTTCTGGAGGAATACGGCTGTAAAGAGGAAGTTTTGTAATCATCCGGCTCTGCAGCTTCCTGCCCGTTTCCGGCGGACAAGAGGCACCGGGCGAAATTGTTACAAAGATTAAAGCATATTGAGGGAAATGCCATCATACACTTTCTTAAAAGCAGTGGCTTTGGAAAGGTTTGGTGGCGTTTTTTATGATGGAACTGGTAAAGAGACATATCCACATGAACCGGCGCCGGGGCAGTGTCACATCCCAGATGACTCTGGATGATGATTTCAATGTGCCGGACACCATGGATGATGTGGAACAGCTCATTTTAGACAGCGGGGAAATACAGATTGAGTCGGCAAAAAACCAGGGAGAAAAGGTGGCCGTGAAAGGAAAGCTCAATTTCCGCATACTGTACCGCACTCCTGCGGGACAGGTCATGACCCTGGCAGGCGGCATCCCATTTGAAGAGAATGTGAATATGCCGGGGCTTTCCGAGTCCGATTATGTTCAGGCGGGGTGGGAGCTTGACGATTTGAATGTGGGAATTATCAACTCTCGGAAGCTGAATGTCAAGGCTCTGGTCACGCTGAAAATTCAGGCGGAAACCATCTATGATGCGGAAGCGGCAGTTGACGTGAAATTTGACGGAAATGTGGAGACCCTGAAACGGACCAGTACTGTGGCGGCTCTGGGAGTGCGGAGAAAGGATACTTTCCGGGTGAAGGAGGTGCTGACACTTTCAGGAAACAAGCCGGATATCGATACGCTTCTGTGGCAGGATATTAAACTTCGCGGCGTGAATACAAAGCCGCTGGACGGAAAAGTACATATAGACGGGGAGCTTATGGTATTTGCCATCTACGCGGGAGAGGACGGGCAGATGCCGGTTCAGTGCATGGAGGAGTCTATCCCCTTTTCAGGAGAGGTGGAGCTTGACGAGTCGGTGGAGGAGATGATTCCTTTTATCACCGTCCGGCTGGTCCATAAGGACATGGAGGTGAACCCGGATTCTGACGGGGAAATGCGGGAGATTTCCCTGGATGTTGTGATGGAGCTGGATATGCGGCTGTACGAGGAGGAAGAGGTGGAGCTTTTAAGCGACCTTTATGCCCTGGACCGGGAAATTCTTCCGGATACAGGAGAGGCCTGTTTTGATCAGATTGCAGCCAGAAATCTGTTAAAGAACAAAATACAGGAAAAGGTCAGTCTTCCATCCGGCCAGAGGATTCTTCAGATCTGCCACAGCGACGGGGATGTGAAAATTGATGAAATACAAATTGGAGACGGGGAGCTTTCCATAGATGGAGTGCTGGAGGTACGGCTTTTGTATCTGACTGCGGATGATGCCTCCCCGGTAGGGGCCTCCACAGAGATGCTGCCCTTTCACATGACTGCCGAGGTTCCTTCTGTTTCTCCGAACAGCACCTACCAGATTGAACCGGGAATCGAGCAGATTTCCGCGGTGATGCTGGGCGGTGAGACAGTGGAAATCAAGGGCGTGATAACGGCGGACATTCTGGTGTTACGCCAGGTATGTGAGCAGGTGATTCTGGATGTGAAGGAACAGCCGGTGAATGTGGAAGCCTTAAAGCAGATGCCAGGGATTGTGGGATATCTGGTGCAGCCGGGGGATTCTCTGTGGAAGATTGCCAGAACCTTTCATACCAGCGTGGAAGATATTATGGCGGCAAACAATTTGCCGGACAGTGCCATTCATCCGGGAGATAAGCTGATTCTGGTGAAGGCCGTCCGGGAACGGGAGTAGAGATGGCGGGTGTGGAGCAAATCCATGCCCGCTTTGTGTTAAGGAGGGAAAACCGGACGCCCGATGCTTTTTGTGAAAAGTAATGAATTAGGAAATTATGACAGAATGACTGGTTGCAATTCGGGTAAAATACCATATAATAGAGTATAAGCCGGAAGAGAACAGGCGACAACGCATCCGGCCGGTGCTTTATCATAGATTCGGGTCCGGAATTCCCTGACCCGGGGCGGTAATGGCAATCTTAAGGTGTCATTGCCGTTTACATAAAAAGGACGGTTATATTATGAATTATACGTATCTGCTGAGATGTGCGGATGCAACTTTTTATTGTGGATGGACCAATGATTTAATAAAAAGACTAAGGGCTCATAATTCCGGCTGTGGCGCAAAATATACAAAACCCAGACGGCCCGTGGTTCTGGCATACTATGAAGAATTTGAGACAAAGGAAGAGGCCATGAGACGGGAGGCGGCCATCAAAAAGTTATCCAGAAAAGAAAAGGAAGCGCTGGTCCGGGAGGGGAACATACGTGGACAGGCCTGCCGACAGGCAAAAGAGGAGGATCCCCGGATCAGGACCGGAACAGGAAAAAAAGCAAAAGAACAGACACCAGGAGGAGAAAACAGTGAATCGTAACATAAAAAAACTTATATGCGGAGGGCTGGCGCTCTGCCAGATTGTTTCCATGACCTTTATGACGGCTTATGGAAGGCCTGACTGGCCTTCTGATGTGGGGATTCAGGCAGAGGCAGGAACCGTCATGGATGTGGATTCCGGGACGGTTATTTTCGGGCAGAACAGTCATGTGGAATATCCTCCGGCCAGCATTACAAAGATTCTCACGGCTCTTCTTGTGCTGGAGCACGCAGACTTAAGTGATACGGTAACTTTTTCGGAAACAGCCATAAACAGTGTGGAGCCGGACAGCGGAAATAAATTAAGTCTGGTGGCCGGAGATACCATGACCGTGGAAGACTGCCTGTATTCCCTTCTTCTGTTTTCTGTAAACCAGTCGGCCAACGCCCTGGCAGAGCATGTGGCAGGAAGTATTCCGGCCTTTGTGGATATGATGAATCAGAAGTTAGTGGAACTGGGGTGCACGGAGAGCCATTTTGAGAATCCTTCAGGCTTAAACGGCGATACACAGAATGTATCGGCTTATGATATGGCAAAGATCGCATGTGCGGCGTACAGCAATGAAACTCTCCTTAAGATCAGCTCAACGGTAAGTTATAAAATTTCCTCCACTTCCAATAATCCGGACGGCGTGACCATCCGCAATGAGCACCGTCTGGTGATTACAGAGGACCGTTCCAGCGAATTTTACTGTCCAGAGGCAGTGGCAGGAAAAACGGGATATCTGTTAAAGGCAGGAAATACACTGGTTACATACGGGGAAAAGGATGGAAGACGTCTGGTTTCTGTTATCTTAAAGGGCAGCCCCAGACAGTATTTTGTGGATGGAAAAGAGCTTCTCCAGTTCGGATTCAGCCGTTTTTATAATGTGGATATTGCGGAAAACGAGACAAGATATGTGACGGGGGAGGAACCGGTGGAAATAAACGGTGCCTCTTATGCCCCCTCCGACCTTTATGTGGAGGCTGGACGTGTGATAACGCTCCCGAACTCTGCGGCCTTTGGAGATGCAGAGCTGTCACTTGCGGAACTGCCGGAAGACCATCCGGTCAATGCGGTGGCTCTTTTGCAATATGTTTATAATGAAAGAAAAATCGGACAGGCCTACCTGTGTGACCGGACCATTCCAGTGCCGGAGGAGACGGGAAACTCCGGCGAGGGCAGCGGTGAAGGTGAGAGCAACGGTTCAGAAATGATGGAAATGTCAACAGCGGCGCTTGAGACCGACTCTCCGGAGGGAAAGACCGATGTACCGGTTTCCGGAGATCCGAACGGGGAAAAAACGCCGGAAAAAGCGGGAGGATTTCCCGTTCTTCCTATGGCAGTTGTTCTGGTTTTCCTTGTTCTGGCAACAGGGGCGGGCTTCTGGATTCGTGAAAGCCGGAGAAAAGAGGCGGAGGCTCAGGCCCTGAGAAGAGAGCGCAGAAGACAGCGGCTCAGGGAAGAGGGTGCCGATGCGGAAGCCGAATTTGAGAGACTTATGGAGGAAAAGCGGAACAAAAACAGAGGCCGGTACTAAATAATACCGGCCGGGAAAAGCGGATAGAAACGGGCGTTTATGCCACGGCGACATACCCGTACATTACCATGTAATGGCAGAAGCTTCCACCCATGACGAACAGATGGAAAATTTCGTGGGAACCGAAATTTTTATGTCTGGAGTTGAAAAGCGGAAGCTTCAGTGCATATATGATGCCGCCGGCCGTGTAGATAATGCCGCCGGCCAGGAGCCACCCAAAGGCACCCGGTGTCAGGGCACTTACAATTTGCCGGAAGGCGGTGACACAAATCCAGCCCATGGCAATGTAGATGGCGGAAGAGAACCACCTGGGACAATTGATCCACAGGGCGTTGACAAGGATTCCTGCTGCTGCGATTCCCCAGACAAGAGCCAGAAGGCGGTATCCATCCGGGTTTCCCAGAACGATCAGGCAAATGGGTGTGTAAGTCCCTGCAATGAGAATGAAAATCATCATATGATCAATTTTTCGGAGAAGCCTGTTGACCTGTTCCGAAATATCGAAGGTGTGATATACGGTACTTGCCGTGTACAGGAGAATCATGCTGACAATGAAAACGGCAAGAGCGGCCACATGAAGTCGGTCGGCATGGAAAGCGGCTTTTATAAGGAGAGGGGCAGCGGCCAGAACAGCTAACACCATTCCAATAAAGTGAGTCAGGGCACTGCCGGGATCTTTTACATTTTGTTTCATAATTTATACCTCCAGTCTGAATGGATATGCCTGTTTACGCGGGCATCATCATGCATGAAAGCCGATTAATCTGTGCTGTATGGTTTCTGTCCGGGACTTTCATGGAAAAGAAATAAAAACCTTTACATGTAGTTTTTAAAACTACTTATTATGTTTGAATATACTATAACACTTTGAATGAAATTATTCAAGGGTTTTTTTTCAGAAAGGAAAGCAGAAGCCTGGCCTTGTATCTTTTTGTCCGCTTACAGTAAAAAAGTGTATGGTCAGGCAGCTGCAAAAACGCTTATGCTTCAGATATTATATGAGGACAGGGATATTATAGTGGCAGTTAAACCGGCCGGGACAGAGTCCCAGTCGGCCAGACGGTTTGCGCCGGATATGGTCAGTGAAATAAAAAAACACCTGGTTATCAACAGGCTTTGCACACCGGGGAAGGAACCCTATGTGGCAGTTATCCACAGGCTGGACAAGCCGGTTTCCGGCATTATGGTCTATGGAAAGACGAAAAAAGCCGCTGCTGTTTTAAGCGGGCAGGTACAGAATGGGAAAATAGAGAAGATTTACGAGGCCGTAGTTTGTGGAAAACCTGTGGATAATGTGGATAACTTTGTGGATTACCTGAAGAAATCGGTGGATGGAAATTATTCACAGGTTGTGGAAAAGGGAATAAAAGATGCAAAACGGGCAGAATTATCCTATGAGGCTTTGGAAACGAAGCTGACAGAGGAGGGAGTTCTTACTCTGGTCAGAATTCGCCTGAAAACAGGGCGTCACCACCAGATCCGCGTTCAGTTCGCGGCCCATGGATTTCCTCTTTACGGGGATATAAAATATAACCCCGGCTTTGCCGGGAAAGAAGGCGGTCTGGCTCTCTGCGCCGTTTCTCTGGCCTTCGCCCATCCGGAGACAGGAAAACGGATGGAATTTACAAAGAAGCCCTCGGGAGGTATTTTTGAAAAATTTTACCAGGGCGAATAATCGAAAAGAATCGGCCCATACTATCTGGTGTACAAAGGAAGTACAAATCAGAAACGGGTGATTCCATGGTTAAACCGCGCAGAAAACTGAAGAAGATTCTTTTTATATTGGGAATTACGGGGGCAGTCTACGGAGGATTCAAATATCTCCTGCCCCTTGTGATTCCTTTTTTGCTTGCCTATGGAGCTGCTTTATGGATGCGGCCGTCTGTGCGTTTTTTGGAACGGAAATTAAAATTCCGGTTCCGGAAAAAGGAATATCATCTGCCGGCAGCCCTTATCGGCGGTGCGGAGCTTTTTCTGGTTGGAGGATTTCTCTTTTTCCTTTTTTATTTTGGAAGCACCAGGCTTCTCTCCCAGGCGAGACTTTTTGCCGAACGCCTTCCACAATGGCTCTCCGGTCTTGATATCGCCCTTACAGGATTCTGCAAAAGCCTGGAACAGAAATTTGGTCTGCGGGACGGATACCTGGTGGAGCTTTCAAAAAGGCTGGTTTTTGGCCTCAGAGAGGCGGCAAGGCAGTCTACCATGCCTCTTTTAATGAATAATTCCATGCTGGTTTTAAAGGGACTGGTGAAGACCGTGATTTTTCTGGTGATCTTTTTTGTGGCAGTTCTGATGGTGCTGCAGGAGATGGATGAGATCAGGGAGAGAAAAAGCCGTTCCTTTTTCCACAGGGAATTTTCGCTCATCAGCCGGAGGCTGGTTTCAGTGGGAAATGCATGGTTAAGAACTCAGTTTATTATCATGGCTGTCACCTCCCTTCTTTGTATTCTGGGCTTCTTTTTAATAGGGAATCCCTATTCCATTCTTGTGGGAATCGGAATCGGGCTTTTAGATGCCCTTCCGGTATTCGGGACCGGCTCTGTGCTGATTCCGTGGGGAATTCTTCTTTTTGTCCGCCGTCAGTGGGGGAAGGGGGCTGTGGTTCTGGCTCTTTATGCAGTCTGCTATCTGGTGAGACAATTTTTAGAGGCCAGAATCATGGGAAATCAGGTAGGGCTTTCTGCACTGGAAACTTTGATGTCCATGTATGTGGGACTTGAGCTTTTCGGTGTGGCGGGATTTCTTCTGGGGCCCATCGGTCTCCTTCTCATTGAAGATTTGCTTTCCATGTACTGGGAGCAGGAACAGCAGCAGTAACCCGTTGACTTCCGAAAGAGAGGGTATTAAAATAAGTGTGTTGAATTTCAAAAGAGAAAGCCGGAGAATGTATGAAAGCAAAAATAATTCTGATGCTGGGAGTATTTTTCTGCTCCCTGTCATCGTCCTTTGTGAAACTGATGAATGCGCCAAGCTGTGTGTCCGCCACATACCGGCTGGGATGGACGGTGCTTCTTTTAACGCCAATGGTGTTTGGAAGCGGTAAAAGACGTAAAGAGCTGTTCTCTTTAAAGAAACAGGACCTGGGATTTTGCATGCTGTCAGGAATTTTTCTGGCGCTGCACTTTTTTACCTGGTTTGAGTCTTTAAGCCATACTTCTGTATCCAGTTCCACAGTTCTGGTGAATACGGAGGTCGGTTTTGCCGCCTTTGGATACGTTCTGCTTTTTGGGAAAAAGCTGAAAAAAACAGAGCTTTCGGCCATTGCCGTCGCCTTTGCAGGAAGCGTTATCATCGCCACCGCGGATAATGGAGGCGGAAGCGGCGCTCTCTGGGGAGATGTGCTGGCGCTGGCGGCGGCAGTCTTTTCCGCATGCTATACACTGATCGGGACCAGAGAACGGAGCCGTATCAGTACCATGGTCTATACATATGTGCTGTACTGGGGAAGTTTCCTGGCCCTTTTGGCTCTGGACTTCAAAACCGGAACCAGGCTGTTTGGATATGAACCCGTCAACTGGGTTATGAGCTTTTTGCTGGCAGTCTTCTGTACTCTTTTAGGACACAGCGTATTTAGCTGGTGCTTAAAGTATTTAACACCTACCTATGTAAGTACTGTTAAACTGGCGGGGCCTGTGTTTGCGTCTGTCATAGCAGTCTTCCTGTTTGGGGAAATCCCGGGTCTTATGCAGCTTCTGGGGGCTGTGGTTGTTCTGTCCGGTGTATATCTGTATGCGAAGAGCTCATAGAAAACGGGAGTGGAAGATGCGAAGCGCTGTGTTTTTATAGAAAAGGAGTATGCATGTATCAATTTGAAAAAATGGACCGGAAGCTTTTGGGCTCCCGGGTGGAGGACGCGCTGATGAATTTCATCCTCACGGAGCCGGTGGCGGTGGGACAGCGGATTCCCAACGAATTTGAGCTGGCGGAGCGGTTCGGTGTGGGAAGGAGTACCGTAAGAGAGGCTGTGAAGGGCCTGGTATCCAAGGGCGTTTTAGAGGTGCGGAGAGGCTCGGGAACTTATGTTGTGAGTACGAGTTCAATGGAAGATGATCCCTTAGGGCTTTCCAGATTCCAGGATAAGTATAAACTGGCGCTGGAATTATTTGAAGTGCGGCTGATGCTGGAGCCGGAGATTGCTTCTCTGGCCTGTGAGTTCGCGACGGAGGAAGAAAAGGAGCAGTTAAAGAACCTTTGTGATGAGGTGGAGCAGTTGTATATGGATGGTAAAAACCATATTAAAAAAGACATTGAGTTTCACACCTGTATTGCCAGGTGCAGTAAAAACCGGGTGGTGGAGATTCTGATTCCATTAATCAATTCGGCGGTGACCACTTTCGCCAATCTTACCCACAGGCTTTTAATGCAGGAAACCATTGACACCCACCGGGCCATTACGGATGCGATTCTGAACGGCGATTCCGTCGGCGCCCGCTGTGCCATGATTATGCATCTGACTTATAATCGTCAGATGCTTATGAGGGTGGGGGCAGAGGAATTGTGCAAATGATACGAAAAAGGCAGGACTTTTCCACAGAGTCCTTCTTTTTTTTGTGCGAAACATAGAAAAATCGGCAAATACATATGATGTATTGACAAAAATAACCAAAGAATGTAGAATTAAACCAAGATAACATAAGACGTCAGATGTTATAAAGGAAAAATAAGGGAATAGTAGTTGAGAAGTAAGGGAATGCTATATGCAGGAGGTATGTTCGTATGGTTGGTGAAACAGTTGCTTTAAATCCGGGCAGGCTTGTTTTTGCTGCTCTCGTTGGTCTTGCGCTCTTATTGGCGCTGATTATTAAGTTTAAGATCCAGGCAATGGTGTCCATTTTAATCGGTGCCATTACCATAGGTCTTTTGGCAGGAATGCCCTTCGAAAATATTGTCACAGCTGTAAATGACGGAATTGGGAACACATTAAAGGGAATCGCGCTGCTGGTGGGACTTGGTTCCATGTTCGGCGCCATTCTGGAGGTTTCCGGCGGCGCCCAGACGCTGGCGGTTTCCATGGTAAAATGGTTCGGAGATAAAAAGGCGGCCTGGGCTCTGGGAATCACCGGCCTTGTAATTGCCATGCCGGTGTTCTTTGACGCGGGGCTTATCATTTTGATTCCTCTTGCGTTCTCTCTTGCAAAAAGAACAAAACGTTCCTCTCTGTTTTATGTGATACCGCTTCTGGCGGGTCTGGCGGTCGGCCACGCATTTATTCGCCCACGCCCGGTCCTGTTCTGGTGGCCACCATGCTGAATGTGGAGCTGGGCTGGGTGATTCTTGTGGGAATTGCCTGCGGCGTGTTTGCCATGATTGTGGCAGGTCCCGTGTGGGGCTCCATCTGCGGCTCTAAATTTGATGTTCCGGTTCCGGACCACGTGGCGGAGCAGGAAGACTTTGATGAGTCTAAGCTTCCTAAATTCGGGACCATCGTAGCCATTATTATGATTCCTCTGGTACTTATTATTCTGGACTCTCTGGCAGGTGTGGTTCCGGCCCTTTCGGGAATGCAGGCAATTTCGGATTCTTGGGAGAACCTTTTGTGGCCCTTCTGATTGCTACTGTTGCAGCCATGCTGATTCTGGGAATCGGTCATGGATATAATACAGAAGAGCTGGAAAAGATCATGACAAAGTCCCTGGAACCCACGGGTCTTATTCTTTTAGTGACAGCCTGCGGCGGTGTGCTTCGTTACATGCTCCAGTATTCCGGTCTTGGTGATGTGATCGGTGAGGCGGTTTCCTCGGCAAACCTTCCTATTGTGGTGGTGGCTTTCATTGTAGCCGCTCTGGTGAGAATCTGCGTGGGTTCCGCAACCGTAGCCATGACCATGGCAGCAGGAATCATTGCAGCTATGCCGGAGATCGCATCCCTTTCTCCATTATATCTGGCGTGCACTACGGCAGCGGTGGCCGGAGGCGCTACTGTCTGCTCCCATTTCAACGACTCTGGATTCTGGCTGGTGAAGTCTCTGGTGGGAATGGATGAAAAGACCACATTGAAGACATGGACCATCATGGAGACTCTTGTGGGCGGCACTGGCTTTGTTGTGGCACTGATAATCTCATTCTTTGCATAAAATCTGTGTCCGGTCAGAAAAAGCCGGACCATCAGCGAAAGGAAGGTATTAATTATGGAACTTAGAAGTCAGGAAATGAGAAAGCTGGCTCCGGAACTGGACCCCTTAAGAATCGGAACCGGCTGGAAACCGGAGGATCTGGAAAAGCCACAGGTGATGATTGAGAGTACCTTTGGCGACAGCCATCCGGGCAGCGGACATCTGGATATTCTTGTGGAAGAGGTACGGAAGGGAATTGAAGAGGCTGGCGGCCATGGAGCCAGATATTTCTGTACCGATATCTGTGACGGTGAAAGCCAGGGAACGGACGGAATCAATTACAGTCTGGCGAGCCGTGAGATGATTGCCAATATGATTGAAATTCATGCCAACGCCACCCCCTTTGACGCAGGCGTCTATCTGGCAAGCTGTGACAAAGGGCTTCCCGGCAATCTCATGGGACTGGCCAGGGCAGATGTGCCTTCCATTGTGGTTCCCGGCGGCACCATGAACGCAGGTCCCGAAATGCTGACCTTAGAGCAGCTTGGCATGTACAGTGCCAGATTTCAGAGAGGCGAGATTGATGAGGAGAAATTAAACTGGGCCAAATGCAACGCATGTCCCAGCTGCGGTGCCTGCTCCTTTATCGGAACCGCTTCCACCATGCAGATCATGTCAGAAGCCCTGGGGCTGGCCCTTCCGGGAAGCGCTCTGATGCCGGCCACAAGCCCTGATCTTCTTTCTTTTGCAAGAGAAGCAGGAAGAAAGTCTGTGGAGCTTGCGGAGACTCCGGGAATGCGCCCCAGTGAAATCGTAACATTAAAGAGCTTTGAAAATGCCATTCTGGTCCATGCGGCTGTTTCCGGCAGCACCAACTGTCTCCTTCACCTTCCGGCCATTGCCCATGAATTCGGGATAGAGATTACCGGAGATACGTTTGACAGAATCCATCGGGGGGCCCGCTATCTTCTTGATGTCCGCCCCGCGGGACGGTGGCCTGCGGAGGTCTTCTACTATGCGGGCGGTGTTCCGGCAATCATGGAGGAAATTAAGCCCTATCTTCATCTGGATGTGATGACGGTCACAGGGAAGACTCTGGGAGAAAATCTGGAGGAGCTTAAGAAAAACGGATTCTATGAGCGCTGTGAGAAGTGGCTGCGGGAATTCAACGAAAGATACGGTGTGTCCCTTACAAAAGAAGATATCATTCGTCCTTATGATAAAGCCCTCGGAGTGGACGGGAGCATTGCCATTCTCCGGGGAAATCTGGCTCCGGAGGGAGCTGTGATTAAACATACTGCCTGCCCGAAGGAAATGTTTAAGGCCATTCTGCGAGCCAGACCCTTTGACAGCGAGGAAGAGTGTCTGGATGCTGTGTTAAAGCACAAAGTACAGAAAGGCGACGCGGTATTTATCCGCTATGAAGGGCCCAAGGGAAGCGGGATGCCGGAGATGTTTTATACCTCTGAGGCTATCAGCAGCGATAAGGAGTTGGGAAAAAGCATTGCCCTGATTACAGACGGAAGATTTTCCGGCGCGTCCACAGGCCCTGTGATCGGCCACTGCAGCCCGGAGGCCGTGGACGGCGGCCCCATTGCTCTGGTGGAAGAGGGAGACCTGATTGAGATTGATGTGATGGAGAGAAAGCTTAACATCATCGGTGTCAACGGAGAGAAAAAAACACCGGAAGAAATTGATGCCATCCTGGCGGAACGTAAGAAGAACTGGAAGCCCAGGGAGAAGAAGTACAAAAAAGGTGTGCTGAGATTGTTCAGCGAGCATGCCGTAAGTCCCATGAAGGGCGCATATCTGGATTATTAAAACGAATGTAACCGTGAAACCCTGCATCTTCTTGCCCGCGTATTGCGGATAAGAAGCACGCGGTGTCCGACTTATGAAGGTTCCGGGTAAAAAATGCTTATGAAAACAAGTTTTCAGCGCCTTTTTTACCCGGACTTTTATATGAAAGCTATCGTCCTGAAATTCTTGCGGTCATCCGGTTGGGAAGACATACGATCATTTCCCCATCATGGCTTATTTTCCCCTGATGAATACATATTTTATCAGGACAGGAGGCCTCCGAAACCCAGGCTTCTCCGTTTTCAATCACCAGATGGTTACGGCCTCCGTCCGCGCCTTCAATATCAAGTTCCTGGTTTTTTGATAAATCCAGGATTTTAGTTACCGTGCCGTCGATGGAGATTTCCACCACAGCCGCCGGCCTGGAAAAATAGAAATGGTTCCATAAAAATAAAAGGGCGGCAGCCAGAAGAATGACGCCGATTAAAATAAACTCCCGCTGCCCTGTTTTCTGACCGAAGTCTGACATGTGAACCTGCCTCCTTACTGACACTGGAGTCAGTATAACATAACGGATACGGCAGTGGCAATGAAAAAAATATCTGGAACCGGTTTATGCCTTGACAAACCGGTTCAAATCTCTTAAAATCAGTACATAAAGTTCATAGGAAAGCTTTGATGGGGAAAAGTACGCGAGAGGGCGGTATTCCAGAGAGGGAGGAACGGTGAAAACTTCCATACTGGCGGCGCGGAAACCCGGCCCCGGAGCTCTGTATGAAAAATGCAGCGTAAATTCCGGCGTTAACGGAAAAAGAGGAGAGTTTCCGGCAGAGCCGGAAGCTAAATTGGGTGGTAACGCCGGCTGTCGGTCCCTTTGGGAATGGCAGCCGTTTTAATTTATCAAGAATGAGGAGAGAAAATCATGGCAAAGGACAAAAAAATGGTTGAGGCGATCACTTCCATGGAAGAGGATTTCGCCCAGTGGTACACCGATGTGGTGAAGAAAGCGGAGCTTTGCGATTACGCAAGCGTAAAGGGCTGTATGGTAATTAAACCTGATGGATACGCAATCTGGGAAAATATTCAGAACGAGCTGGATAAGCGCTTTAAGGCGGCGGGAGTAAAGAATGTTTACATGCCTTTATTTATTCCGGAAAGTCTTCTGGAAAAGGAGAAGGACCATGTGGAGGGCTTTGCGCCTGAGGTCGCATGGGTGACCCACGGCGGCCTGGAGCCCCTTCAGGAGCGGCTCTGTGTAAGACCCACATCCGAAACCTTATTCTGTGATTTTTATGCAAGAGATATCCATTCCTACCGGGATCTGCCGAAGGTATACAACCAGTGGTGTTCCGTTGTAAGATGGGAGAAAACCACGAGGCCGTTCTTACGCTCCAGAGAATTTTTATGGCAGGAGGGTCATACGGCCCATGCCACAGCCGAAGAGGCCCAGGAGCGCACCATTCAGATGTTAAATGTGTATGCGGATTTCTGCGAGGAGTTTCTTGCGATTCCTGTGATTCGCGGACAGAAGACCGACAAGGAAAAGTTCGCGGGGGCTGAGGCTACCTATACCATCGAAGCTTTGATGCATGATGGAAAGGCCTTACAGTCCGGCACCAGTCACAATTTCGGTGATGGTTTTGCAAAGGCATTTGAAATCCAGTATTCCGATAAGGATAACCAGTTAAAGTACGTGCATCAGACCTCCTGGGGGATGTCGACCCGTATCATGGGAGCCATTATCATGGTTCACGGCGATAACGAGGGCCTGGTGCTTCCGCCCAACGTAGCTCCCACCCAGGTGGTGATCGTTCCCATCCGTCAGCAGCAGGAGGGCGTTCTGGAGAAGGCGAATGAAGTGGCAGAGGCGCTTTCTGCTTTCCGGGTGAAGGTGGATGATTCCGATAAGACTCCGGGATGGAAGTTCAGTGAATCTGAAATGCGCGGAATTCCGATTCGTGTGGAATTGGGGCCGAAAGATATTGAGGCCGGCCAGGCCATTTTGGTTCGCCGTGATACCCACGAGAAGATTACCGTGGCTCTTTCGGAAATCGGGGAGAGAGCAGGTGAGCTTCTTAAGACCATCCAGCACGACATGTTTGAGCGTGCCAGAGAGCACCGCGATGCCCATACCTATGCGGCTGCCAATATGGAAGAGATGAGGAACCTTGCTGACAATAAACCAGGCTTCATCAAAGCTATGTGGTGCGGATGCCAGGAATGCGAAGATAAACTGAAGGAGACCGTGGGTGTTACCTCCAGATGTATGCCCTTTAAGCAGGAGACTATTTCCGACACCTGTGTATGTTGCGGGAAGCCTGCAAAGAAGATGGTTTACTGGGGCAAGGCATATTAATTATGAAAGAACGCGCATGGTCCGTAAGGGATATGGCTTATGGCGGCCTGTTTACCGCACTGATTGCGGCCGGAGCATTTATAAAGATCACCATACCGGTTCAGCCGGTCCCCATGCATTTTACTCTTCAGTTCTTTTTTGTGCTGCTTTCGGCCCTTCTGCTGGGGGCAAGAAGGTCTCTGATCTGCGTGGCGGCTTATCTGGCCATCGGACTCTGCGGGATTCCGGTGTTTGCCACCGGGGGTGGGTTATCCTATTTGTTAAAGCCCACCTTCGGATTTCTGATCGGTTTTGCGGCGCCGGGGTTTCTGACAGGCTGGGTTTATGAGCGCAGACGGAAAAATTCTTTTTCCTGGCTCTTTTTCTCAGCACTTTGGGGGCTTCTGGCGGATTATGCCTGTGGGATGAGCTATTTCTATGTGTGCAGCAATTATGTGCTTCATGTGACCGTTGGATGGAAGCTGGTCTTTGTAAACTGCTTTTTGCTGACGGTGGGAGAGGATTTTATTCTCTGTGTGCTGGCGGCCTTACTGGCCAGACGCCTGATTCCCGTTATTTCCGGGATGGAGGCCGGGAGCAGGTAGAAGGATGCCGGCGGCGCATGGGGGTTTCTATGAAAGCTCAGCGCTCCGACGCTGAGCTGTGCGAAAACGGGGTCACGAAGTGACTTCTTCCTTACCCGTTTTCTGCACATCCGCCGGAGGCTCATAGGAAACCCCCTTTCATGCACGGTAGCGCCACGCAGGCGGCACATGGGGGTTTACTATGATTTTGTAACAAAGACAGGAGAGGGATTCATGCAGATTAATCTGCCGTATGAGCCGGAATGGATTATAAAGACCATCCGCGCCCATGGGTTTGAGGCTTTTGTTGTGGGCGGATGTGTACGGGATACGCTTTTGGGCCGTGTTCCGGAGGACTGGGATATCACAACCTCAGCAAAGCCGGAGGAGATAAAGGCCATTTTCGGGAAAACCGTGGACACAGGACTCCGACACGGAACTGTGACCATCATAAAAAATCATAAGGGATATGAGGTGACCACCTACCGCGTCGACGGAGAATACCATGATGGCCGCCATCCGGATTCTGTTGAATTTACTTCCAGCCTGACAGAGGATCTAAAGCGCCGGGATTTTACCATTAACGCCATGGCATACAGTCATGAGACAGGAGTTGTGGATGAATTCGGAGGAATGGAAGATCTGGAGGCAAAAGTGATTCGCTGTGTGGGAAAGGCCCGGGACAGGTTTACAGAGGATGCTCTGCGGATTTTAAGAGCCATCCGCTTTGCGGCCCAGCTTGGTTTTTCTATTGAAGAAAAAACCTATGAGGCCATTGATGAGATTGCGCCGAATCTTAAGAAGGTCAGCAAAGAGCGGATCCAGACAGAGCTTACAAAACTTCTGCTTTCCGATTTCCCGGAAAAGCTTTCCATGGTGGAGGAGACAGGAATCAGCCCCTATGTGACGGAGGACTTTGGCGGGATTTTTCAAAGGGATATGGATTTTGGTGTTCTGGCCCGGCTCCCCAGAGAGAAGTCTATGCGCTGGGCCGGATGCCTGCGGTGCCTGGCGCCGGAGACGGCGGGAAAAATTCTGAAGGGTTTAAAATTAGATAATGAGACCATAATGAATGGACGCGTAATGGCGGAGGCATACCAGAGCCCGCTAAATGCCGACAAAACGGAAATTCGGCGGTTTTTAAGCAGAATGACCAGATACCAGTTTGAGGGATGTCTGAATTTAAAAGAGATGGACGGCGATTTAAAGGTGAGAGAAATCCGCAGGCTCTGGGGGGAAATTGAGGAAAGCGGCGACTGCGTTTCCTTAAAGACTCTGGCTGTGAGCGGAAATGACCTTTTAGAGGTCGGGATCAGACCGGGAAAAGAAGTGGGGGAGATCCTGAAATCCTTTCTGGAGCGGGTGATAGAGGATCCGTCCATGAACAAAAAGGAAATTCTTTTA
>CANRXD010000004.1 GCA_947643685.1 uncultured Clostridium sp.
GCGCAGATCCGGCGGAAGCACCGGAATCACCGTCATAATCATCCATTCCGGCTTGTTTCCGGAATGAAGGAATGCCTCAACCACTT
This sequence comes from uncultured Clostridium sp., assembly GCA_947643685.1. Classification (GTDB taxonomy): domain Bacteria; phylum Bacillota; class Clostridia; order Lachnospirales; family Lachnospiraceae; genus CANRXD01. The sequence goes on from CANRXD010000004.1 coordinate 87, forward strand.
CCAGACGTTTGATAATTCTTGCCCTTTTCTGTCCGGAGGAATCCTTCAAAGCCCTTCTAAGCTCCTCAGAATCCTTTTCCAGATCAATATCTTTTAAAAGCTCCTGAATGGCCTCAGCTCCCATTCCTACCCGGAAAGCGCCGTAACCATATTTATCGACGGCATCACGGTACTCCTTTTCAGAAAGCACCTGCTTTAACTGGAGTCCTGTGGTACCGGGATCCAGTACAATATAGGAAGCAAAATACAAAACTTTTTCCAGGACTCTCGGAGAGATATCCAGAATCAGACCCATACGGCTCGGGATGCCCTTAAAATACCAGATATGGGAAACCGGGGCCGCCAGAGCAATATGGCCGATACGCTCACGGCGCACGCTTGCCTTCGTTACCTCGACGCCGCAGCGGTCACAGATAACGCCCTTATATCTGATTTTTTTGTATTTCCCGCAGTGACACTCCCAGTCCTTGCTCGGTCCGAAAATTCTCTCACAGTACAGGCCGTCTTTTTCCGGCTTCAGGGTACGGTAGTTGATGGTTTCGGGCTTTTTTACCTCACCGTGGGACCATTCCAGGATTTTTTCCGGAGAAGCAAGTCCGATACGGATTGCGTCAAATGTCATCGGCTGATAAGTTTCATTTGTCTCAGGCATGAACGGTACTCCCTTCTATAATTTGTCATTATCGGAATAGTCGTCGTCGATGTAGCTGTCATCTTCCTCCGGCTCGTCGATATAATCATCCTCTTCTTCAGAATCCACCAGCTCTCCGTCCTTGAACTCCTGTTTCTGGAATCCAAAGCTGCCGAAGGACTCTTCTTTTTCCTCGTAGCGTCTGTCGCCTTCAATAATGGAACGTAAATCAAGGTCGCTGTCCGCATAATCAATGTTCTCGGACATCTCCACCTCTTCTCCATTGTCACGCAGCACTCTCACATCCAGACCCAGGGACTGGAGCTCCTTTAAGAGTACCTTGAAGGACTCCGGAATACCCGGCTCCGGAATATTCTCGCCCTTAATGATCGCTTCGTAGGTCTTCACACGTCCAACCACATCGTCGGATTTCACTGTCATGATCTCCTGAAGGGTGTAGGAAGCGCCATAGGCCTCCAGCGCCCAAACCTCCATCTCTCCGAAACGCTGTCCGCCGAACTGAGCTTTTCCTCCCAGAGGCTGCTGGGTAACCAGAGCGTATGGTCCGGTGGAACGGGCATGAATCTTATCATCCACAAGGTGGTGAAGCTTCAGATAATGCATGTGTCCTATGGTAGTGGGGCTGTCGAAGTACTCGCCGGTCCGCCCGTCACGGAGCAGCACCTTACCGTCTCTCTGAATCGGAACTCCTTTCCAGAGTCCCCGATGCTCCAGATGTTCTCCGAGATATTCCATTACCTCAGGTCTGAGCAGATCATTATATTTCTTCTGGAACGCGCTCCACTCCATATTTACATAATCATTGGCAAGCTCCAGAGTATCCTGAATGTCATCTTCATTGGCGCCGTCAAAGACCGGGGTCGATACATTAAAGCCAAGAGCTTTTGCGGCAAGGCTCAAGTGAATCTCAAGTACCTGCCCGATATTCATACGGGACGGCACGCCCAGAGGATTTAACACGATATCAAGGGGACGGCCGTTTGGCAAAAACGGCATATCTTCCACAGGAAGTACACGGGAAACAACACCCTTGTTGCCATGACGTCCGGCCATCTTATCGCCAACGGAAATCTTACGTTTCTGGGCAATATAAATCCTTACGGACTGATTCACGCCGGGAGCCAGTTCATCACCATTCTCCCTTGTGAATACCTTGGCATCTACAATAATGCCGTATGCGCCGTGAGGTACCTTTAAAGAAGTATCCCGGACTTCTCTTGCCTTCTCACCAAAGATGGCCCGAAGCAGTCTCTCCTCAGCAGTCAGCTCGGTTTCTCCCTTTGGAGTTACCTTGCCCACCAGAATATCACCGGCACGTACTTCCGCGCCGATACGGATAATCCCGCGCTCATCCAGATCCTTCAGTGCGTCCTCGCCCACACCCGGAACGTCTCTTGTGATCTCTTCCGGTCCCAGCTTGGTATCGCGGGCTTCCGCCTCATATTCCTCAATATGGACGGAAGTATAAACATCATCCTGAACCAGTTTTTCACTTAACAGAACGGCATCCTCGTAATTGTAGCCCTCCCATGTCATAAAACCAATCAGCGGATTCTTTCCAAGGGCAATTTCACCGTTTTTCGTGGACGGGCCGTCCGCAATTACCTCTCCCTTTTCCACATGATTTCCCTTGAAAACAATGGGTTTCTGATTGTAGCAGTTACTCTGGTTGCTTCTCTTAAATTTTGTCAGATGGTAAACATCTCTGTTTCCATCAGAGTCTCTCTTAATAATGATCTCGTTGGACGCGGAACGCTCAACGACTCCGGCATTTCTGGCCACCACACATACGCCTGAGTCAACGGCCGCCTTTCCTTCAATACCGGTTCCGACAACGGGGGCCTCGGTGGAAAGAAGCGGCACGGCCTGACGCTGCATGTTGGAGCCCATCAGAGCTCGGTTGGCATCATCATTCTCCAGGAACGGAATCATGGAGGTTGCCACAGAGAATACCATCTTCGGAGATACGTCCATCAGGTCAATGGACCGTTTCTGGAAGGAAGAAGTTTCTTCACGGAAACGCCCGGAAATATTGTTGTGAACAAAGTGTCCATTTTCGTCCAGAGGCTCGTTGGCCTGGGCCACGATATAGTTATCCTCTTCATCGGCGGTCAGATAAACCACCTCGTCAGTTACCTGCGGGTTCGCCGGGTCAGATTTATCAACCACGCGGTAAGGGGCTTCAACAAAGCCATAGGGATTCACCCTGGCATACGTTGCAAGGGAGTTGATCAGACCGATATTCGGACCTTCAGGAGTCTCAATGGGACACATACGCCCATAATGGGTATAGTGTACATCCCGAACCTCGAATCCGGCACGCTCTCTGGAAAGACCTCCGGGCCCCAGCGCGGAAAGACGTCTCTTGTGGGTCAGCTCAGAAAGCGGGTTGTTCTGGTCCATGAACTGAGACAGCTGGGAACTTCCGAAAAATTCCTTTACAGCAGCCGTCACAGGCTTGATATTGATTAAGGACTGGGGAGTAATTCCCTCCATATCCTGCGTGGTCATTCTCTCTCTTACCACACGCTCCATTCTGGAAAGACCAATACGATACTGGTTCTGTAATAATTCTCCAACTGCACGGATACGGCGGTTGCCCAGATGGTCAATATCATCTTTTGTACCGATTTCATACTCCAGGTGCATATTATAATTAATGGAAGCAATAATATCTTCCTTTGTAATGTGCTTCGGAATCAGGTCATGGATATTGCGGCGGATTGCAGCCTTCAGCTGGTCCTCATCCATATCCCCTGATTTTGCCAGAATATCAGCCAGCACCGGGTAGAATACTAACTCTGTCACACCGGCCTCTTCCGGTTTGAAATTTACATAAGAGGCCAGATCCACCATCATATTAGAAAGGACTTTCACAGTTCTTTCTTCTGTCTGGATCCAGACATAGGAAACAGCAGCATTCTGGATGGCAGTTGCCTGCTCCTTGGAAAGCGGCTTCCCGGCCTCTGCCAGAATTTCGCCGGTGCTGGTATCTACAACATCCTCCGCCGGAATCTGTCCTGTAATACGGTTTTTGAAGTGAAGCTTCTTATTAAATTTATATCTTCCGACTTTGGCCAGATCATATCTTCTCGGGTCAAAGAACATGCTGTTTAACAGGCTCTCCGCACTGTCAACAGAAAGCGGCTCACCGGGACGGATCTTCTTATATAATTCCAGAAGGCCATCCTGATAATTGTCAGAAGTATCCTTTCCAAAGCTTGCAAGAATCTTCGGCTCCTCGCCAAACAACTCGGTAATTTCTGCGTTTGTACCAAATCCAAGAGCGCGGACCAGCACAGTTACCGGAACCTTTCTTGTACGGTCCACACGCACATAAAAAACATCATTGGAATCTGTCTCATACTCCAGCCATGCGCCACGGTTGGGGATTACGGTACAGGAATATAACTCCTTACCAATCTTATCATGGTCGATTCCGTAATATATTCCAGGGGAACGTACCAACTGGCTTACAATAACCCGTTCTGCGCCATTGATCACAAAGGAACCTGTATCTGTCATTAACGGCAGATCACCCATGAAAATCTCGTGTTCATTGATTTCATCTTTATCTTTGTTGCAGAGTCTCACCTTTACCTTCAAAGGCGCTGCGTAAGTGGCATCCCGTTCCTTGCACTCCTCAATCGTATATTTGATGTCATCCTTGCAGAGCGTGAAGTCCACGAACTCCAGGCTCAGGTGACCGGCAAAATCTGCGATTGGAGAGATATCATCGAAAACTTCTTTTAAGCCTTCGTCGAGGAACCACTGGTAGGAATCTTTCTGGATTTCGATCAGATTCGGCATCCCAAGAACTTCCTTCTGTCTTGAGTAGCTCATCCTTACGCTCTTACCGGCCGGCACCGGACGTATTCTGCTTTTCTCCATTGACGTTTCACCCCTGTTTTCTTTCTCAATCTCAACTTCTAATTTTGGGCATACTGGTACCATATGCACATGATACCATAATAGTGCACTTTTCATACTATCATAGCGCTTTCAAGCTGTCAAGCTGTTTTTTCCATAAATTACAATTTTCGAATTTTATACATTTTGGGGCTCTAATCTCCTTTGTTTATAATGTCTGTTTTATATTGTTATTTTTATAACATTTTAGTAAAATTGTAACAGTTCAGATACTCGCTGAACGGTTACATAAATCATCATATACACTAACATTTAAGATTCAGAAAGGAGAAGGTACTTTGAGTCAGATCAGTATTGAGAAACTGGATGAAATTCTTGAAGCCCATGACTGTGATCCCTCACTTGTAATCGGCATCATGCAGGATATCCAGAGAGAATGCCATTACCTGCCGGAAGAGGCCCTGCGCTATGTCGCCCGGAAATTAAAAATCAGCGAGGCGAAAATCTACGGAGTCGCAACCTTCTATGAGAATTTTTCTTTAAAACCCAAAGGAAAATACATCATAAAGGTCTGTGACGGCACCGCCTGCCACGTGAGAAAATCTGTTCCGATTCTTGAAGAAATCCGTAAACAGCTCGGAGTAACTGACAAGAATCCCACCACGCCGGACATGATGTTCACCGTGGAAACCGTATCCTGCCTGGGTGCCTGCGGTCTGGCCCCGGTCTGTACAGTGAATGACCATGTATATCCGGCCATGACTCCAGAAAAGGCAAGGGCCATGTTAAAGGAAATCCGCGAAAAGGAGGAGGGCTCCCTATGATAGTCACAAGAATAAATACCCGCGAAGATTTAGAGAGGAAAAGAGACGATTTTAAAAAGGCATTAAACGCTCAGAAAAAACAAATTCTGATCTGCGGCGGCACAGGGTGCGTTGCCGGAGGCTCCCTTAACATCTATGCCAGGCTGCAGCAGCTGATGCAGGAACGCGGCATCCACTGCACGGTTCAGCTGGAGGAAGAGGCCCATGATGAAAGTATCGGCATCAAAAAAAGCGGCTGTCACGGCTTTTGTGAGATGGGTCCCCTGCTGCGGATTGAGCCCATGGGCTGGCTTTACATAAAAGTCAGGGTAGAAGACTGCGAAGAAATTCTTGAAAAAAGCATTCTAAATGATGAGGTTGTGGACCGTCTGGTTTACCGCGACAAGAACGGAAATCTTTATCAGAAACAAGAAGAGATTCCCTTTTATAAGCAGCAGACCCGGGTTGCTCTGGAGCACTGCGGACATATCAACGCGGAATCCATCCGTGAATATATTGCCATGGGTGGGTACAGCGCCATGGCAAAGGCACTGTTTGACATGACTCCGGAAGGGATTGTAAACGAAATTTCCGAAGCCGGATTAAGAGGCCGCGGCGGCGGCGGATTCCCGACAGGGAAGAAATGGGAACAGGTACTGCGTCAGCCCGGCCCCGATAAATATGTGGTCTGCAATGGCGATGAAGGCGACCCCGGAGCCTTTATGGACCGTTCTATGATGGAGGGCGATCCTCATCGGGTCATCGAAGGCATGATCATTGCGGGAATTGCCACCGGGGCCCATCACGGATACATTTACGTGCGCGCCGAGTATCCCCTTGCAGTGGAGCGTCTGACCATCGCCATCGGACAGGCCAGAGACCGGGGACTTTTAGGTGAGAACATTTTGAATTCCGGCTTTGATTTTGATATTAAAATCAGCCAGGGAGCCGGAGCCTTTGTCTGCGGCGAAGGAAGCGCCCTGACTGCCTCCATTGAAGGCAACCGGGGCATGCCCCGTGTCAAACCGCCCCGTACAGTGGAACATGGACTGTTCAACATGCCCACCGTACTAAATAATGTGGAAACCTACTGCAACGTGGCCCCCATCATCTCCAAAGGAGCCGGCTGGTATCGGACCATCGGCCCTGAAAATAATCATGGAACCAAAGCCTTTGCCCTCACAGGCAATGTCAATAATACCGGGCTCATTGAGGTTCCCATGGGAACCACTCTCCGGGAAATCATTTATGATATTGGCGGCGGCGTAAAAGACGGAGAATTCAAGGCCGTCCAGATCGGCGGCCCTTCCGGCGGATGTCTGTGCATAAACGCCACGGAAGATCATCTGGATATGCACCTGGATTTTGACTCTTTAAAGAAAGTTGGAGCCATGATCGGTTCCGGCGGCCTGGTTGTCATGAATGACAAAAGCTGCATGGTGGAAGTAGCCAGATTTTTTATGAACTTCACCCAGAATGAATCCTGCGGAAAGTGCGTTCCCTGCCGGGAGGGAACCAAACGAATGCTGGAACTTCTCACAGACATTGTGGAAGGCCGCGGAACCCTGGAGCACATCCGTCTTCTGGAAGAGCTTTCTTCCACCATTTCCGAGACGGCTCTCTGCGGCCTTGGGAAATCAGCGCCCTCCCCCGTAAGCAGTACCTTACAGTATTTCCGTGATGAATATCTGGCTCATGTGGTAGACAAAAAATGTCCGGCCGGCCAGTGCAGGGCGCTTATTTCTCTCCGGATTGACCCTGAGCTCTGTAAGGGATGCACCAAATGTGCCAGAATGTGCCCCGTCGGCGCAATTTCCGGAACTGTGAAAAATCCCCATGTCATTGACCAGGATAAATGCATTAAGTGCCGCGCCTGCCTGGAAGGCTGCAATTTCGGCGCCGTAAAAGAAGTGTAGGAGGGAACCCATGGCTAAATACATGATTATTGACGGACTCCGCGCAGAGTTCACCGACGAAAAAAACATCCTTCAGGTTATCCGGAATGTCGGTATCCATATTCCGACGTTCTGCTATTACACAGATCTTTCCATTTACGGCGCCTGCCGTATGTGCGTGGTAGAGGACGAAAGGGGAAACATCATTGCCTCCTGCTCCACTCCGCCCAAAGACAGAATGGTGATCCGGACCAATACCCCGAAGCTCCACCATCACAGGAAAATGATTTTGGAACTGCTTCTGGCCTCTCACTGCCGGGACTGCACCATCTGTGAAAAGAACCAGAAATGTCAGCTCCAGTTTCTGGCAAGGCGGTTCGGACTGGATCACATCCGTTTTAAAAATAACCGGCCTGACTTTGAGATTGATAATTCCTCATCCTCCATTGTCCGGGACATGAATAAATGCATTCTCTGCGGCGACTGTGTCCGCATGTGCAATGAGGTGCAGCATGTGGGCGCCATCGACTTTGTCCACCGCGGTTCTAATATGGAAGTTTCTCCGGCCTTCGGGAAAAAACTTTCAGAAACAGAATGCGTGGGCTGCGGCCAGTGCGCTGCCGTCTGTCCCACAGGAGCCATCACCATCAAAAAGGATATCAAGCGGGTATGGTCCGCCCTCTATGATCCCAAAAAACGGGTGGTTGCTCAGATTGCCCCGGCAGTCCGTGTTGCCCTGGGTGAAGAATTCGGCATGCCGCCGGGAGAAAATACCATCTATAAAATTTACACGGCCCTTCATATGCTTGGCTTTGACCTGGCCTTTGATACAAGTGTCAGCGCAGACATGACCATCATCGAAGAAACCAATGAACTGGCAGAAATACTGGCCAAGGGGGAAAAGCGCAAATATCCTCTGTTCACCTCCTGCTGCCCGGCCTGGATTAAATTTGTGGAAACAAAGCATCCCGAGCTGATTCCTTACATTTCCACCAGCAAATCCCCCATGGAGATGTTTGGAGCTGTCATTAAGGAATATTATAAGCCGTCCGATGAGGAATGCGGCCTGGAAACCTTCCATGTTGCCATCATGCCATGTACAGCAAAGAAAATGGAGGCTGCCAGAGACGAATTCGTCCGGGATGGAAAACCGGATGTGGACGCTGTCATCACTACAAAAGAACTGGCGGCCATGATTCGTGAGCTGGGCATCCAGTTTGCGGACTTAGAGCCCACAGCCCCGGATATGCCGTTTTCCATCCGTTCCGGCGGCGGCATAATCTTTGGAAACAGCGGAGGCGTTATGGAAGCGGCCTTAAGACGCGTGGCTGAACGCAGCAATGCCGCCCTCCAGGAAATCGAGTATTCCGGCGTCCGGGGCATCACAGGCACTAAAAAATTCTCCATTGATATTCAGGGGAAAACCATCCATGCCGCCGTTGTCAGCGGTCTTGGAAATGCGGACGAGTTAATTCACCTCATTAAAAGCGGCGAAGAACATTTCGATTTTGTGGAGGTCATGGCCTGCCCCGCCGGCTGTATCGGCGGCGCAGGACAGCCTGAAGGATTTTTTGAGGCTAAACAGAAACGGTCTTCGGGACTTTATACTGCCGATAAGAGCGCACTCGTAAAAAGATCGGATGAGAATCCGGTAGTACTCCGCCTCTATGAGGACGGGGTGTTGAAAGACAGAGCCCATGAGCTTTTGCATGTCCATTATCACCCTGAAGAACTATAAAAAATAGTAAATGTGCAGTGACCGTTCAGAGACTGTCGGAACGGTTACAATATGCAGACCTAAAACACCGAAAAGACGCCATTTTTCGCAGAAAAGTGAGCGGATTTGAGGTGTTTTAGGATTGCAGGAGGTTTGTGTATGTGCCTTGTCTGTGAAAGAATTCAAATGATTAAAGATGGAACTAATCCATATTTTGTTAAAGAGTTGTCAACCGGATATGTTGTGATCGGTGATGTTCAGCATTTTAGAGGTTATACGCTATTTCTGTGTAAAGAACATAAAATAGAATTATTTCATTTAGAACCTTCAATGAAAATAAAATTTTTAGAAGAAATGTCCATTGTAGCCGAAGCTGTGTCAAAAGCATTCGGAGCAGAAAAAATGAATTATGAACTATTGGGAAATGGGGATACACATCTTCACTGGCATTTGTTTCCAAGAACAAATGGAGATATTGAAAACTATGGCAATAATGGAAAAGGTCCTGTCTGGTGGTATCCGAAGGAAAAAATGTACTGTGATGATAACCGTCCTTCTCAAAAAGAATTAGAGTTCATGAAATTAAAGTTGTTAAAGGAATTAGAAAAGTTGTTGTCGGTTAAAGTAAAATAAACCGGAGCCGGCACAAAATCTGCCGGCTCTGATTCATTTCATGGATGCACTTCATTATCCCAGGGCAGCCGGGCACCAATGTACATCATATAATACTCCCCGTCCAATTCCACGCAGGAGATTTCCAGCGTCTCTTCCAGCAAAAACCTCATCACTCCTTCCGGGTCTTTTTCCAGGGCTTCATCGAACAGGCTGCGGCCAGTCGGAGGATCGTTCAGAATACCAAGTTCCGTCAGCAGATTTATGGACAAATCAGCCATTTCATACAAGTCTTCCCGATTCCCGAAAAAAAGGTCTATGCCATGCATACGGCCATCCACGGTATCAAAATGCAGATTAACATAACCGCAGTAGTCTTCCTGGCGGGACAAATCGTATTCATAAGTGGTATTATACCAGGTAGCCTCGTCCATGAACTGGTTATAGCTATATTTGGTACAGTCTGCCTGGAAGGAGGTCTCTGACAGCAGAGCTTCAAACAGCGGAAGCACTTCAGATTCTTCAATGCTCAAGTGACCATATCCATTGCAGGGGATCCCGGCTTCTTTTACCTCCTCATCGCTGCGCTCCCAGTCGTAAAACTCGTTTTCCTCCAAATTATCCTCTGGAAGTTCTTCTTCCCAGGCTTTGTCAGAAACCGGTTCTGCCTTTGCCTCTTCTATGGAGTCCAGCCATTTACCAATATCCCCGGATGTTTCTGCCAGATGATTAAACAGACCGATGCCAATACCAATGACAATGATACAAAGATACATGACCCCGGCCGGCCCCGGTCTGGCCATTCCCTTCTTTTCAGGAATATGCTTTACTTTCGGGGACCGGGTGCGCTGTACGGCAGCTTTTGAACGCGCAGACCCGGAACTTGCAGATTTGGAGACTGCGGACTCAGGGGCAGCAGATTTGGGGACTGCGGATCTGGAAACTGCGGATTCCGGGGCTTTCATTTTCCCGGTATGCAGATCGCCATGGTACTGACAGTTCGTTTCCGAAGCCGGATGGCGCTCATTTAAGTAGTAATCCACATCCCATACCACCGGCCTCAGAACAAGACGCCTGCAGCCTTTACAGTATATTCCGTTTTTCATCACCTGGTCACAACAGGGACATATTTTCTTTTTCATTGGGTACGCCTCTTTTCGTATCTGTGGGGGAACAGGTATAATGTCTGTCGACATTATACCATGTCCGCAAGCGGCCATGGTGCCTCCGGCGGATTCCAGTGCCTGACTTTCTGCGGTGAACGCAGAAATCAGATGCACAGGTATAATGTCTGTCGACATTATACCATATCATCCTTTTCAGGCAAAGCTTTTTAGATGCCTGATGTCTGTTTTCGTTCGGTTTGTTTTGCTTTCCCTGCCCTGTGAATTTTAACTGAAATCATATTGACAAATATCTATGTGAGTAGTATTATACAGATAGAAAAAATTCAATGTTTCTGTCTGAGAAAGAGAAAAACTTATGAGTATAGACTATGTACAGTATTCAAAAATTTTTAAAGTCTTTTCTGATCCGAAAAGGCTGAAGATTATTGATATGTTATCCAATGGAGAGCTTTGTGCCTGTAAAATTCAGGAAGAATTTAATATTACACAGCCAACTTTGTCGCATGATATGAAATTACTTTGTGATGCAGGTGTCGTTACCGCGCGAAAAGAAGGTAAATGGATGCATTATTCTCTGAATCCTGATAAAATGAATGAAATATATAAGATTGTAGGGAAACTGATGATACCGAATGAATTTCAGAAAATCCTGGACTGTGAGTGTAAATAGTCCATAACCGGCTTCCGGGCCGGTTATAACACAAGATATAAATAGAAAAATTCAAATATATAAATGTAAGGAGAAACGAAAAATGAAATCTTCAAAAACTCAGTTATATGTTTTAACAGGTTTTCTTGGTGCCGGGAAAACAACCGTTCTTTTAAAAATTTTGGAGCATTTAAAAGGACACAGGGTAGGAATTATTCAAAACGAATTTGGCAAATTAGGAATAGATGGAACTATTTTGCGTAACGATGATATTCAGATGGTGGAAATTAACAGAGGATCCATTTTTTGTTCCTGTCTGAAACTTAATTTCGTAAAAGCATTGAGTGAAATGGCACAGCAGGACTTTGAATATCTGTTTGTCGAAAGCTCCGGTCTTGGCGATCCGTCTAATGTAGAGGAAATACTTCAGGCTGCACAGGCAGTTTCGGGAAAAGAATATGATTTCAGGGGAGTTATCTGCCTGGTGGATGCCGTGAATTTTATGAATCAGCTGGAGGACCTGGAAACAGTATACCGGCAGCTGAAGCATTGCCATTTTGCTGTCATTACAAAATCTGACCTTGTAAGTGATGGCCAAATTCAGGAACTCAGAAAAAAAATAAGGGAGATTAATCCGGTATGTAAAATGGAAATCAGCAATATGGGAGAACTGGATTATGATTTTTTAAAAGAAGACTTACTTCTCTATCAGTGGGCAGAGGGAGAAGAAACAACAAATTCTGAAGAGACAAAGCCAAAAACATTGTTTATGGACTTTGATGGTGAAGTCAGGAAAGAAGCCCTCGCTGCATTTTTAAATGGAATTATCCCTGACGTTTATCGTGTAAAAGGATTTTTTCAAATCGTGGACGAAGGCTGGAATCAGGTTGATGTTGCGGGCAGCAAAATTGACTTTAAAAAATGCGACCGTTTTGAAAAATCACAGTTAGTGTTTATTTCAAAAACAGGCCCGGCGATTATAAAAAAAATATTCGCTGTATGGGAAGAAACTGTCGGTTTAGAAATGAAATTGCGAAATTAGGAGGCATCATGAATATTAAAGTTATTGGAACCGGATGTGAAAAATGCGATAAGCTTTATGCGAATGTGCAGGAAGCTGTAAATATGATGGGATGCGAGGCTCAGGTTGAGAAAATTGAAGATTTGATGGAGATTGTAAAACTTGGAGTCATGACGTCTCCGTCGCTTATGATCGACGGAAAGCTTGTGGTATCAGGAAGAATTGCAAAGCCTGCAGAGATTTTAAAGCTGCTCAAATAAAGCATCTTTTAAAATATCGGGAGTGCTCTGTCAACATAAAAGGGGTAAATAAATGGAAGTTTTAAAATCCATATGGCTGTTTATTCAGAATCAGATATTGGGAATGAAATGGCTGAATGAAGGGATCGGTAATGGTCTGTCCGCAGCAGGGCTGGATCTTACATCGAGGGCAGGAGGAAGTATCCATTTTTTTGTCTATGATGTAATAAAAATTACAGTATTGCTGTGCTTTTTAATTTTTACAATCTCTTATATTCAAAGTTACTTCCCGCCGGAGCGAAGCAGAAAAATACTTGGACGTTTTCAGGGAATTGCTGCGAACATAATTGCTGCCCTTCTCGGAACCGTGACCCCGTTTTGCTCCTGCTCTTCTATTCCGTTATTTATCGGGTTCACCAATGCAGGTCTTCCTCTGGGAGTAACATTCTCATTCCTGATATCCTCGCCGATGGTTGATCTGGGAAGTCTGGTACTACTTATGAGTATTTTCGGCACAAAAATTGCAATCGTTTATGTGGCAGTAGGACTCATCATCGCTGTCGCTGGTGGTACATTGATTGAGAAGATGCATATGGAAAACTATGTGGAAGAATTTATTCGTACCGCAGGCGGAGCAGATATTGAAACTCCCGCTTTAACAGTCAGAGAACGTTTGGTTTATGCCAGAGAACAGATGACAGAAACCTTTCGGAAAGTATTCCCATATATTCTGGCAGGCGTTGGAATTGGTGCCTTTATCCATAACTGGATACCGTCACATATGATTGAACGTGTTCTTGGAAACGCTAACCCGTTCGGAGTTATTCTGGCTGTTTTAGTCGGTGTTCCAATGTACGCAGATATATTTGGAACAATTCCGGTGGCAGAAGCATTGCTGGCAAAAGGCGCTCAGCTGGGGACCATTCTTAGTTTTATGATGGCGGTTACAACGCTTAGTTTACCCTCAATCATCATGCTAAAAAAAGCGGTAAAATATAAATTGCTGGGCCTGTTTATTGTAATATGCACAGGTGGTATTATTATTGTTGGATATCTGTTTAATATATTTCAGTATCTGCTGATATCGTAGAAAAGCGGGTCGGGCAGACTCGCCCCCCTTGCGGGGCAGGCCCCGGCAAAGCGAGGGCGTTCCGCTCATTATGTTTATGATTTGCTGCCGGATATAACAGAGAGATTGTCACTGCCGGTTTAATATTTCCATAAATTCTTCCCCTGTTATGGTTTCCCGTTCCAGAAGGTATTCAGAAAGCTCATTTAACTTGGCTGCATGGTCTTTCAGAATTTCGAGAGCTTTTTCGTACTGGGTTTTTACAGTCCGGATCACCTCATCATCAATGGCTTTGGCTGTCTCAGGGGAGCAGGCTAAAGAGGTATCTCCTCCCAGGTACTGGTTATTAACAGTCTCCAGGGCCACCATACCAAACTGGTCGCTCATGCCGTACCGAGTCACCATGGCCCTGGCAAGCTTCGTGGCCTGTTCGATGTCGTTGGAAGCACCCGTGGTTATGGATTTAAACATAAATTCTTCGGCAGCCCGGCCTCCGGTCAGAGTAGCGATTTTATTTAATGCCTCTTCTTTGCTCATAAGAAACCGTTCTTTCGCCTCCACCTGCATGGTGTACCCCAGAGCCCCGGAAGTTCTGGGAACAATGGTGATTTTATGAACCGGAGCCGACTGGCTCTGGCAGGCCGCCACCAGGGCATGGCCGATTTCATGATAAGCCACAATCCGCCTCTCATTTTCAGAGATCACGGCATCCTTTCTCTGATATCCGGCAATGACAGTTTCCACACTTTCCTCTAAGTCCTCCTGACAGACCACCTTTCTTCCCATGCGGACTGCCCTCAGAGCCGCCTCATTGACAATATTGGCAAGCTCTGCCCCGCTGGCGCCGGAAGTGGCGCGGCCGATGGCATTGAAATCTGCCGTATCATCCATTTTTACGTTTTTTGCATGTACTTTGAGGATGGCCTCTCTTCCCTTAAGGTCCGGAAGCTCTACCGGGATTCTCCGGTCAAAGCGCCCCGGTCTTAAAAGGGCCTGATCCAGAGATTCCGGACGGTTCGTGGCCGCCAGAATCACAACGCCTTTCTTACCGTCAAAACCATCCATTTCCGTCAGGAGCTGGTTTAAAGTCTGCTCTCTCTCATCATTTCCGCCCAATCCGCTGCCGTCACGCTTTTTACCGATGGTGTCAATTTCATCAATAAACACGATACACGGGGCTTTTTCGTTGGCCTGCTTAAACAGGTCGCGTACCTTGGCCGCTCCCATACCCACAAACATTTCCACAAATTCCGAACCTGAAATAGAGAAAAACGGCACATGGGCCTCACCGGCCACGGCTTTTGCAAGCAGAGTTTTACCTGTTCCCGGAGGGCCCACAAGCAAAGCGCCCTTGGGGAGCGTAGCTCCGATATCCGCGTACTTCTTCGGATCATGGAGAAAATCTACAATCTCCTTTAAAGCCTCCTTCGCCTCCTCCTGCCCGGCCACATCAGCGAATGTCTTTCCGGTTTCATTTTCTGCATAAATTTTCGCATTGGATTTTCCAAAGGTCATGGCATTTCCGCCCATCCGTTTCGCCATCATACGGCTTAAAAGCTGTCCGAAAAGCACCATGATTCCAATGGGTATAATCCAGTTGGTAAGAAATGACATGATGGCCGATTCCCTCTGGGGAATCACTTTTCCAAACGTTACTCCCGCCTTGTAGAGGTGCTCTGTCAGGGAATCATCTTCCCAGAGTCCCGTTTTGTACACCTGTTTGTTGCCGTGGGCATCCTGAGCCAGAAACAAAAGCTGGTCCGTATCCTTCTGCACCTGGACCACCTGCCCTGCATCCACCATGGTGAGGAATTCATTATAATTTACTTCCAACACCTTCTGCTCCATCACGGCCGGAAAAACCAGCGCATTCAGCAGCATGGTAATTAAAAAAACAATTGCCGCGTAATAAATAAGTCCTTTGGCATTGTTGTTGGACTGTGGGGTCTTCCCACCATTATTTACTCCCATATACATTTCCTCTGTCTTTCTTTTGTTTTTCAAACACCTCAAATCCGCCCCTTTTTCTGCGAAAAATGGCTACTTTTCGGTGTTTTTCGGGCCCCGGGGCCATGCATTGACATGCAGGTATGTCATACATGACTTTTTGACCCTGGTACCCCATTCAGCATCTTATTGAAATTCAGGGCAAAAAGGATTATCGTCGTGAACACTGCCAGAATATCCGATATCGGCTCTGCGTAAAACAGACCATCAGTCCCCATCCCAAGTTTTGGAAGAAGAATGGCCAGAGGAATCAGCAGAATGATTTTTCTTAACAATGCCAGAAATACGGAAATCTTCGCCTGACCCAGGGCCAGGAAAGTCTGCTGGCATGCGATCTGAGCTCCCATAATCAGAAAGCCAAACATGTAAATGCGGACTGCATAAACGCCAATACGGATAATCTCCTCATTATCAGAGAACATGCGGATGAACAGCTCCGGAAACAGGAGCACCAGGCCCGTAGCAATGAAGGAAAAGCCCAGGGCAAGAGCAAATAAAAGCTTAAACGCCTTTCTTACCCGCTCTTTATTTCCTGCCCCGAAATTATAGCTGAGAATCGGCTGGGCCCCCTGTGTCAGACCACTCAGAGGCAGAAACAGCATCTGCATGATAGAAAACAGGATGGTCATGGCTCCTACATAATAATCATCCCCATACCGCTGCATCCCGGAATTGTAGGTAAGCTGTACCAGGCACTCCGTGGACTGCATAATAAATGGAGAGGTCCCAAGCGCCGTAACTGAGAGAAGCAGCTCCCGGTTCACTCTGAGATTTTCCTTTTTTACCTTCAGGACAGTCTTTTTCCCGCACAGAAACAAAAGCACCCACAGGGCAGAGACTGTCTGGCTGATAATCGTTGCCAGGGCCGCCCCCTGTACTCCCATCCCCAGGAAAAAGATAAAAACCGGATCCAGAATGATATTTATAACCGCTCCGATTAAGACTGTCATCATCCCTGTTTTGGCAAACCCCTGGCTGGTGATGAACATGTTAAGTCCCAGAGAAATCTGAACAGAAATCGTTCCCAGAAGGTAAATGCCCAGATAGCTGTTGGCATATCCTATGGTTTGTTCGCTGGCCCCGAACAACATGAGAAGCGGTTCCTTCACAAAATAGAAAAAAACACTTAAGCACACAGCCATGATGCATAAAGCAGTGATACAGGTTCCGAGAATCTTTTCTGCCGTATCATACTCTTTTCTTCCCATATAGATGGCCGCCCTGGGCGCACCGCCTGCACCGATCAGGGCTGCAAAGGCAGAAATTAAAATAATAACCGGAAATGTAACACCAAGCCCGGCCAGTGCCAGATGCCCCACCTCCGGAATTCTTCCCACATAGATTCTGTCCACCATATTGTAGAGGAGGTTTACCAGTTGTGCAAATACCGTGGGAACCGCCAGCTCAATTAAAAGTCTCCCTAAAGGAGCATTGGCCATTTTATCGTCTCTCGCTCTGCTTTCCATACTATCACACTCCATATCAGGGTCTTTTCCGTTTAGTTTTCCTGCATTTCCGGAAAATATCCTGTTTTTTTGTAAGATGACACCTTGTCACTCAATCATCTTCTCTATCCTAGCACTTTACACATACATCGTCAAGGAAGTTTATGGAAGTTTCGGAAACATTGTAACAGTTCAGCCTTCCAACTAAACGGAACAAAAAGTTGTTGTAAAAGTGAC
>CANRXD010000005.1 GCA_947643685.1 uncultured Clostridium sp.
AGGCTTTGCAAAGGCTTTATCTGCCATCATCGACGGCAACGTGACAACTCTGATCGCCGCGGCCGTACTTTACTGGAGAGGCTCCGGTACTGTGAAGGGGTTTGCAACCACTCTGGCTATTGGTATTGTGCTGTCCATGTTCACAGCGCTGTTTGTAACAAAATTCGCCCTGAATACTCTTTATGAGCTGGGCTTTGCCGATAAGAAGTTTTATGGAGTCAGAAAAGAGAAGACTCCGGTTAATTTCCTTGGAAAGAGATCCATCTGCTTTGCCATTTCCGCTGTCCTGATCTGTGCAGGTTTTGTGGGTATGGGAATCAACAAGGGCTCCATCGGCGGTGCCTTTAACTACGGCCTGGATTTCCAGGGAGGTACTTCCACCAACGTAACCTTTAACGAGGATATGTCTCTGGAGCGAATTTCAGGCGAGGTGGTTCCGGTTGTTGAAGAGATCACAGGAAGCGCCGATACCCAGACTCAGAAGGTTGCAGGAACCACAGAGGTTATCATCAAGACGAGGACCCTGAGCGTGGAAGAGCGTCAGGCTCTGGATGCGGCTCTGGCAGAAAACTTTGGCGTGGACGAAACGAAAATTGTTGCAGAGAGTATTTCAGGTGCCATAAGCGCTGAGATGAAGCGGGACGCTGTTATGGCCACTGTCATTGCAACCATATGTATGCTGCTTTATATCTGGGTTCGCTTCAAAGATATCCGTTTTGCAGCCAGTGCCGTTATTGCGCTGGTTCATGATGTGCTGGTGGTAGTCGCCTGCTATGCACTGGCAAAATGGTCCATAGGTTCCACGGCTATCGCCTGCCTGCTTACCATTGTTGGTTACTCCATCAACGCCACCATCGTTATTTTTGACCGTATCCGTGAGAACTTAAAGCTTCAGGGACCGAAGGCAGATCTGGCAGGAATCGTAAACTTAAGTATTACGCAGACCTTCACGAGAAGTATCAATACTTCCCTGACTACGTTCGTTATGGTCCTGGTGCTGTTTATCATGGGGGTATCTTCTATCCGTGAATTTGCACTTCCGCTGATGGCAGGTATTATCTGCGGAACCTATTCTTCCGTATGCTTAACAGGTGCCCTCTGGTACGTAATGAGCATGAAGAAAAAGAAAAACTAATGGGGAAGACCATGGAGTATAAAATTCTGGCAAAGGACGGACGTGCCAAGCGTGCAGAGGCTATTACTGTCCATGGCACGATTCAGACGCCGGTTTTCATGAATGTGGGAACTGTGGGAGCCATCAAGGGCGCTGTATCCACGGATGATCTGAGGGAAATCGGAACCCAGGTGGAGCTGTCCAACACTTACCACCTTCATGTACGGACCGGAGACAGACTGATTAAGGAGCTGGGCGGACTTCACAGGTTCATGAACTGGGACCGTCCGATTCTCACCGACTCCGGAGGCTTTCAGGTGTTTTCCCTGGCCGGATTAAGGAAGATAAAGGAAGAGGGAGTTTATTTTAATTCTCATATTGACGGCCACAAAATTTTCATGGGGCCGGAGGAGAGTATGCAGATCCAGTCCAACCTTGGCTCAACCATTGCCATGGCTTTTGACGAGTGCGCCCCTCATCCGTGCACCAGAGAATATATGGAAATTTCCGTGGCCAGGACCACCCGGTGGCTTCAGAGATGTAAGACGGAGATGGAACGGCTCAACCAGCTTCCTGATACGGTCAATAAGGAACAGCTTCTCTTTGGAATTAACCAGGGAGGGACTTTTGAGGATATCCGTATCGCTCACGCAGATGCAATTTCAGAGATGGACTGCGACGGCTACGCCCTTGGCGGACTGGCTGTGGGAGAGAGTCATGAGGAGATGTACCGGATCCTGGATATTACGGTACCCCATCTTCCGGAAAATAAGCCCACTTATCTGATGGGAGTGGGGACTCCGGCGAACATTTTAGAGAGTGTGGACCGGGGAGTGGATTTTTTTGACTGTGTTTATCCGACGCGGAATGGACGTCATGGACATGTCTATACCAATCGTGGAAAGCTGAATCTTTTTAACGAGATGTTTTCCAGAGATATGCGCCCCATTGAAGAGGGTTGCCAGTGTCCCGCCTGCCGCTCATACAGCAGAGCTTACATCAGGCACCTGTTAAAGGCGAAGGAGATGCTGGGAATGCGCCTTTGTGTGCTCCATAATCTGTATTTCTATAATACCATGATGACAGAGATACGCGAGGCCATCGAAAACAACCGCTATGCTGAATACAAAGCAAAAAAGCTGGCGGGGGTTTCGGGGAATTACAAAGACCGCTGATTATGAATGAAATATAAGCAGGAATTAGAAAGAGAGGTGTATGTCAATGAGCAGCCCGGCATTCTGGATCGGCTATATCGTTTTGATTTTTGCGTTTATGTATTTTATCGCAATTAAGCCGCAGCAGAAAGAAAAGAAGAAAATGCAGGAATTAATGGCAAGTATTGCAGTTGGAGACAGTGTATTGACTTCCAGCGGCTTTTACGGAGTTATTATTGATATGACAGATGATACGGTTATCGTAGAATTTGGAAATAATAAGAACTGCCGCATTCCAATGCAGAAGCAGGCAATCGTACAGGTTGAGAAACCAGAAATGTAATTGCCAAAAAAGGAGAAACCGGAGTTCCCGTATGGGGCTCCGGTTTTTGTATTATCGGGGAGACGGTCCTTTTCTGCTCTGTTCCAGATATTCCATCATATCTTTAAACTCCCGGGTATATTTGTGGGAGGAGGCAGAGGGATTGGCATGGAAAAGATGTCTTCTAAAGGACAGACTGCGGGAGCGGAGGGAAGCCATGGCGGCTTCTTTTTCTTTTAGAAGCTCTGCAAGCTGCTGCTCGGATTTTCCTTTCAGGCTGCTTAAGTTAATGCCGGTTGTATCTTTTAAACCATCCAGTTTGCCTTCTGCCTTTGCCTTGATCTCCTCGAGACTTACAGCGGTCAGATCCTTAAGACTGTCAAACCTGTCCCCGGCACGGTTTTTTAAACCTTCCAGGGCTCCCATGTGCATTTCCGTGAATGCGGCAGCCTGTTCCATAAATTCGGAACGGGCCTCCTGAATCCGTTCTTCTGCCTCCATTTTTAAAAGAGCTGTCTGAACCTGAAGGCTGTCCAGCTCCTGACGCAGCTTCTTAACAGCCTCAAGGGATTTCCCAAAGGCAAGGGCCTCTCTGGTGCAGACAACGGAATCATAGATAAATAGAACGGTTACTACGGATATAAACAGAAGATTCCATGTAAGCGGCATAGAGAGGACGCCATGTTCGATGGGTTTATGAATCAGGTGCGTCATAAAAATCGTTAAAAATCCCCAGGCAATGGAAGAAGACAGGCAGATATAGCCGTGAAGATTATATTTCTGGTTACTGTAATCCCAGTAACGAATCTTAAATAAAAATTCCATGACATAGCCTGTGACATATTCCAGAAGAGTTGCTCCTATAACACCGGAACACCAGGTGAGAAAGAGGCTGTCCTGAAAGGGAGTGGATACCCAGAGCATCATAATGGCGCCGCTTCCATACAGGGGAAGCATGGGAAGCCGGAGAAACCCGCGGTTTACAAAAGCTCTTGTTTTTATGGATACATAGGTGGATTCGAAAATCCATCCGAAAAAGCAATAGAGGTAGAAGAACGCCAGCCATTGATACCAGGTGTATGTGTACATATCAGTTCTCCTTTCGGGTGAAATGTAACAGTTTGGCGGAACTGTTACGGCGAAATTAGTTATATGATACGATATTATTGCGAATCCTGCAAGGGTTTTCCACATCGGGCGAATGCCCGATGCTTCTTGTCCGTAACAGTTTAGATAGCCTGAGCTGTTACCCTGTCTGAGCGGTTATGAACAGGACAAACGCATGAGTAACTAAACTGTGAATATTCTGTAAATAAACATTAAATTTGATATTCATTGAAGCGATTTTGAATTGAAAAATTGGCAAAATCAAAATCAGGGACTCAAAAAAAGCTCACAAAAGTGATTTGTTTACAAATTGTTCATTCATGCGTTTGTCCTGGGTTATGAAAACTATGTATTGCAATTATAGAATATTTCTTATAAAATGAAAAGTATAGCCCTGCCAGGCAAAAACCCAGGGTTTATGGGGCGGAAGCTCCGGTATTTGCGGATATTATCCGTATAATATGAATAGCAAAGATCTTAAGCAGGAGAGAAGAATGAATCTGAAAAAACGATTGGACGAAACAATTCATGATGTATTCATTGAAGAATTTTATTCTGGAAAATATCAGGCGGGGGAAAAAATTGACCCGGCGGAGCTGGCGACACAATTCTCCATCAGCAGGACCCCGGTGGTACTGGCGCTTAAACGGCTGGCCAATGAAGGAATCCTGACAGTGAGCAGCGGAGGAAAATATTATATTCCGATTCCCACAAGAAAAATGCTGGATGAGGTGTGTGATGTCCGGTGCCTGTTAGAGCAGCATGCGGTATCCATTCATGTGAAAAATAATGATGCAGCGGCCAGAGAACAGTTGAAAATGCTGGCGGAACAAAGTAAAGAAGCTTTTTTATCGGGAGATCCTGTAACCAGTGTAAAATGTGATTTCGATTTTCACAGAAGTTTTATTGAGCTTACAGGGAATTCCTGCCTCATGGAAGCGCATGTTTCGGTATTGAACCGTTTTGTGGGAATAAAATATTCTCTGGGGAATCAGCTGGAGAGCCAGGAAAGGGCAGTGGACCGTCATATGGAAATTATGAAATATATCATAGCCAATGATGAGGAAAAGGCAAAGGAAGTTGTATGGAATCATATTGAAGCGGCACGGCAGCGGATTTCCCAATGCATATAGAAGAAAAGCAGAACCCCACCTGTTGATACAGGTGGGGTAAAATGAGCACTCAAAGTTTAAAAGGGGGGAACCTGCCGGGCGCGACTCCGGCAGGTAAGAGTATGAAAAAGTTTGTTCTTGCTTACAGGCTTTATTATGCCATATAAATGTGTTGAATTTATGGACATTCTATAAAATTAGGATAAAAATTATTAGAAGTCTATAAAATAGTGTAACAGTTCAGCCATGCGAAGATTTAGAGCGAAAAAAGCGTTGAAAACTTGTTTTCATAAGCAGTTTTCACTCTAAATCTTCATAGGGCGGACGCCCGGAGCTTCTTGTCCGCGGTACGCGGGCAAGAAGATGCAAGGCTGAACTGTTACAAAATGGTAGCAGTTCAGCCCTGCATAAACAGGACTTTGTGAGTTTTGTATGCGTGACTGCGCTGACGGATTGCAGTGGGAATGCGGGAAATCAGGGGATGAACAAGGGGCCAGAAAAACCTGAAAAAAATTGTGAATAATGCATAAATTTAACGGAAATAAATCATAAAAAATGATGATAATAGATAGAAAACGAGAAAAAACTTGCAAGTTATGACTAAATGATATAGAATATTCATGAGTTAAAATGTAAAATATGACAAAAACTTTTTAACGAAAAAGAAAGGAAGGAATTATGAGAAACAGAAAATTACTTTCATTTGCCCTTGCCGGGGCAATGGTACTGGGCCTTACGGCATGCGGAAACAGCAACAGTACTGACACAACGACAGCAGCAGCTGCAGCAGGAACTGAGGCAGCAGGAACGGAAGCAGCAGGCAAAGAAACAACAGCGGCAGCTGAGAGCACCGGGAATATCGGAAAGACCGATATCGTATTTGCGATGCAGGGTGATATCGTAGCTCTTGACCCGGCTAATCAGCAGGATACTACCTCCTCCGTTATCTTAAAGCATATTTACAGCACACTGCTGGATACGGATGATGATGGAAACCTGGTACCGGATCTGGCAGAAAGCTGGGAGATGGCTGAAGATGGAACCAGCTTTACCTATCACCTGAGAGAGGATGCATGCTTCTCTGATGGTACGCCGGTTACTGCTCAGGACGTTAAGTTCACCTATGACCGGGCGAAAGAAATGCCGAAAACAAAATCCAACACCTCAAAGATTCAGGAAGTTGTGGTAGACAATGACCATCAGGTAACAATTAAACTGACTGAAAAGTACGCTCCCTTTAAGACAATTGTAACAAGCTCTAACTTAAGTATCGTATCCGAAGCAGCTGTAACAGCAGCCGGAGATGCCTACGGTGATGTGAACAATATTCTTGGTTCCGGTCCTTTCGTATGTACCGAGTGGACTCCCAACGATCATTACGTTCTGACCCGTAACGAAAACTACTGGGATGAGATGCCGATTGCAACAACAATTACCTGCCGTGTAATTCCGGAAGGAAGCGCAAGAACAATCGCTCTTGAGACCGGTGAAGTCGACCTTGTATGGAACGTTGATGCTATCGACTGCGTAAACGTAGAGGCGAATCAGGATCTTAAGCTTTTAAGCCAGCCGTCCTCCTCTATCGAGTATGTAGGCATGAATACCACAAAAGAAATTTTCGCTGATCAAAGAGTCCGTCAGGCAATCAACTATGCTCTGGATAAGGAAGTATTCGTTGATACCATCATCGAGGGACGCGGACAGATCGCAAACAGCTACATCAACAGCGCAATTCCGGGTTATGATCCGGACCAGGAGGGTTATCCTTACGATCCGGAGAAAGCAAAAGAGCTTCTTGTTGAGGCAGGTTATCCGGATGGCTTTGACTGCAAGATCTATGTAAATGGCGATACACGTACCCGTTCTGCACAGGTTCTTCAGGCACAGCTTGCAGAGATTGGCATCAATGTTGAAATCTTCACCTATGAGTGGGGTGCTCTCCTTGATTCCTTAAATGCAGGTGAACACGAAATGTTCATTCTTGGCTGGTCCAACAGCTCCTTCGATGCTGACTCCAGTACATATCAGTTATTCCACTCCAGCAACCATGGTGCAACCGGAAACCGTGCATTCCTGACAGACGACAAGGTTGACGAGATGATTACCGCAGCTGCTATGGAAATGGATAACGACAAGCGTAACGAGATTTATAAAGAGCTCCAGACACATCTGAAAGAACTGGCTCCGTGGGTACCGCTGTATTACAGAAACGACAACGTAGGTATCCGCGCTGACTTAAAGGGTTTCTCACTTAACAAGGGTGCAAACCATTACCTTGGCAACTGCCACTACGAGAACTAATCTGACCGCAATAACTGCTCCGTCTGCGTGGGGAATTGCACAGGCGGCATGAGGAAAAGGGTGCGGACGAAATCCGCACCCTTTTTGCAGAAAGCTATCGAAAGAACGGCCGCACAAGCGGCGGAAACGGAAGGTATAGATGAGCAGATACATAGCAAAACGTCTGTTAATGCTGATTCCGGTTGTAATCGGCGTTACATTTCTGGTTTTCTTTATTTTAAATCTGTCGCCCGGCGATACGGCCGCAATGATTGCTGGCGAGGGAGCTGATGCAGAGACGATCGAGGCGACAAGAAAAGATCTGGGGCTGGATCAGCCGGTTATTATTCAGTATGGAAAATATATGTGGAACCTGCTTCACGGAGATATGGGGCAGTCCTATAAGTCGAAAAGGGAAGTATTCCCGACTCTGATGGCGGCGTTCCCCAATACCGCGAAGCTGGCGTTCTGGTCCATTCTGGTGGCTGTGGCAATCGCGCTTCCGGTCGGCATTATCAGTGCCACGAGACAATACAGCGCTGTGGATAACGTTGGAATGGTTGTTGCCCTTCTGGGTGTTGCAACCCCGAACTTCTGGCTGGGCCTGATGTTGATTATCCTGTTTTCACTGAATCTGGGATGGCTTCCGTCAGGCGGTATGGGAGGCTGGAAGAACTATATTATGCCTGCAATTACTCTGGGAACAGGAGACGCCGCGTTAATTACCCGTATGACCCGTTCCTCCATGCTGGAGGTTGTCCGTCAGGACTATATCCGGACGGCACGTGCAAAAGGCGTTCCCGAGAAAAAGGTTATTTTAAAGCATGCCCTGAGAAACGCTTTGATTCCCGTTGTAACGGTTATCGGTTTACAGTTTGGTTCCCTTCTTGGCGGTGCAACGCTTACGGAGACCGTATTTGCATGGCCCGGCGTTGGCCGTACCATCGTTGATGCCATCAAGAGTAAAGATACGCCGATAGTTATGGGCGGTATTGTACTCTTAACCATTACGTTCAGTGTCGTGAACCTTCTGGTTGATATTCTCTACGCGTTTATCGACCCGAGAATCAAGGCACAGTATAAGAGAAAATAAGGAGGCAGCGCATGGGAGCATCAAACAACACTATTGCGGCGCAGGCCAAAACGCCTGTAAAGAAGCGCAGCCAGTTTCAGGAAACCTGGCGCCGCCTGAAAAAGAACAGAATGGCAATGGTCGGACTTACAGTGGTCATACTTTTAATCCTGATGTCCATCTTTGCCGATTTCATTTTCGATTACGAAACAGTTGTTATTAAGCAGAATACAGCGATCCGTCTGCAGGGGCCAAGTGCCGCTCACTGGCTGGGAACCGATGAGTTTGGCCGTGACATTCTGGCCCGTATGGTACACGGTTCCAGAGTATCTCTGGCCGTAGGCGTTGTGGCGGTTTCTATCGCGTTGGTGCTCGGCGGAAGCCTGGGGGCCACAGCCGGTTTCTACGGCGGAAAAGTGGATAATGTGATCATGCGCTGCATGGATATCCTCTTGGCCGTACCGAGTCTGCTGTTAAATATTACCATTGTATCCGCTCTGGGGCCGAGCATCTTCAACCTGATGCTGGCTATCGCCATATCTTCGGTACCCGGTTATGCCCGAATCGTGCGTTCCGCGGTTCTGCAGGTTCGGGATCAGGAGTTCGTTGAGGCCGCGAGATGTATCGGAGCCAATAACTTTGAGATTATCTCCAGCCATATTATTCCAAACTGCATGGCACCGATTATCGTTCAGGTATCCTTAAAGGTTGCATCTGCGATTCTTTCCACATCCGGTTTAAGCTTCCTGGGCCTGGGCGTTAAGGCACCGACTCCCGAGTGGGGCGCAATGCTCTCCGGCGGCCGTGCATACTTAAGAAATGCACCGCACCTGACAATCTTCCCGGGTATCGCTATCATCATCACGATTTTGTCCCTGAACCTTCTTGGCGACGGTCTCCGTGATGCGCTTGACCCGAAGTTAAAGAAATAAGGGAGGATATGAACCGTGAGTGAAAATAAAAAGAAACTGATTCTTGATATAAAGGATCTGGTCATCCACTATGAGACGGATGATGGTGTTGTGGAAGCCGTCAACGGCCTTGATATCCAGCTGGAGGAAGGGAAGACTCTGGGGCTGGTTGGAGAAACAGGCTCCGGAAAGACCACAACGGCCCTCTCCATTCTGCGTCTGGTACCTGACCCGCCGGGAGTGATTAAAAACGGAACCATTCTTCTGGATGGCAAGGATGTTTTAAATCTTCCAACGGAGGAAATGGAGAAGATCAGGGGAAATCTGGTGTCCATGATTTTCCAGGATCCGATGACATCTCTGAACCCGGTTCTTACCGTCGGCGATCAGATTGCTGAGGTTATCGCGCTTCATGAAAATATCGGTGATAAGGAAGCCGCGAAGAAGGCCGGCGATATGCTTGAAGTGGTTGGTATTCCGAGAGAGCGTTTTGGGGAGTATCCGCACCAGTTTTCCGGCGGAATGAAGCAGCGTGTGGTTATCGCCATGGCTTTGGCTTGCAACCCGAAACTTTTGCTGGCTGATGAGCCGACAACGGCTCTGGATGTTACGATTCAGGCACAGGTCCTGGAAACAATGAAGGAGCTGCGGGAGAAGTTTGGTTCTGCCATGATCATGATTACCCATGACCTGGGAATCATCGCTGAAGTCTGCGACGAGGTGTCTGTTGTATATGCGGGACAGATTGTAGAGCATGGCACTTTGGAGGATGTTTTTGAACATACATTGCATCCGTACACAGAGGGATTATTCGGTTCCCTTCCAAATATTGATGACAGAAGAAACCGTTTACAGCCGATCCCGGGTCTGATGCCGGATCCGACTGACCTTCCGAAGGGCTGCTGTTTCGCGCCGCGCTGCAAATACTGTACGGCGGAGTGCGAGAAGGCGCGTCCTGATAAAAAGTGGGTGAGCGATACTCATTACGTGCGCTGCTCCAGATATGAAGAAGCGGATTTCCGGATTGAAAGGAGCGAGCAGTAATGGCAGATACGATCCTTGAAGTTAAACACTTAAAAAAATATTTTAATACACCCCGCGGCATGCTCCATGCTGTTGATGACGTAAACTTTACTTTGGAGAGAGGGAAAACCCTTGGAATTGTAGGTGAGTCCGGCTGCGGAAAGTCCACGACCGGCCGCTCAATCTTGAGGCTCGTTGAGCCCACTTCCGGAGAGGTGATTTTCAACGGCGAGGATATTACGAAGAAGAACAAAAATGAGATGCGCCTTCTGCGTCAGGAGATGCAGCTGATCTTCCAGGATCCTTATGCGTCTCTGGATCCCAGAAAAACGGTCAGTGAAATTATCGGTGAGCCTTTGAAACTTCAGAAGATTATCACGGATAAGACAAAAAGGAATGAGCGTGTCCATGAATTAATGGAAGTCGTGGGCCTTGCGGACCGTCTGGTCAATACCTACCCCCACGAGCTGGACGGCGGCCGCCGCCAGCGTATTGGTATCGCCCGCGCCCTGGCGATGGAGCCGAAAATGATTATCTGTGATGAGCCGGTATCGGCCCTGGACGTATCCATTCAGGCCCAGATTTTAAATCTGATGCAGGATCTTCAGGAGCAGATGGGACTGACTTATATCTTCATTACTCATGACCTGTCGGTAGTCAACCATTTCGCGAATGATATCGCGGTTATGTACCTGGGACAGCTGATCGAGAAGGCACCATCCGTGATGTTGTTCGATAAGCCGACCCATCCATATACCCAGGCTCTGCTTTCTGCGATTCCGGTTCCGAGTTTGAAAAAGAAGAGGGAACGTATTATACTAAAGGGAGAGATTACTTCTCCCATCAACCCGAAACCCGGCTGCCGTTTCGCAGCGCGCTGCCCCTATGCAACAGACCGATGCAGGACCGAGGGGCCGGAACTGGTGGAAATTGAGAAAGGCCACTTTGTGGCCTGCCACCTGACTACGGGCTGATAAAACGTGATTTTAAAGGCCCCCGGCGCGAAAATGCCGGGGGCTTTATAACTGAAAGGAGTTAAAGGAAGAAATGAAAAATATTACAATAAGCGATTTTGTGAACTATCATTATCCCACCTGTGCAGTGTCTTCTCCTGATGGAAAGCATGTGGCCATGGCTGTCGTGGATGCTAACGAAAAGGATAACCGCTATGATTCCTGCCTGTGGATCATGGATACGGAGACCGGCGATTATAAGAAACTGACAAATGGAAAGAAAGAGCGGAATTTTATCTGGCTTGACAGCGAGACTCTCCTCTTTATCTCTGACAGAGAGAACTCCTATGGGGATAAAGTGAAGAAGGGAGAGGACTGGACCTGCTTCTATACGATTTCAATCTGCGGCGGAGAGGCGGCTTTCGCTTTTGCGGTTCCCTACACGGCGTCGAAAATGAAGCTGGCTGGGGATAAGCTGGTTCTCTCAATCAAATATGATTATAATAAGCCGGACTTTGCCCATATGGAAGAGGGAAAAGAGAAAGATGCTGCGAAAAAGGCATGGGAAGAGGAGAAGGACTATGAAGTCTTTGATGAACTGCCATTCTGGGCCAATGGTCAGGGAATCGTAAACAAAAAGAGGACCCGCCTGGCGATCTATGATATGAAAACAGGGGA
Organism: uncultured Clostridium sp.; assembly: GCA_947643685.1. Lineage (GTDB taxonomy): Bacteria > Bacillota > Clostridia > Lachnospirales > Lachnospiraceae > CANRXD01. The sequence continues at coordinate 11,727 of CANRXD010000005.1, forward strand.
AGCGAAGATCGTGACTCCGGACTATGAGAATGTGGAAGGATTCTGGCTGGAGGAGGGCGGCAAAGTTCTCTATGTTTCCAGCATGTATACAGATAAGAAAGATGTTTACCAGGGTCTTAAAATGTATACAATCCCGGATGACAGGCTGGAGACGCTGGTAGAGCAGAATGAGATGAGCATCGACTATGCCTGCATCCTTGGTGGAAAAGTGACATTCCTGGGCTCTTCCATGAAGGACTTCGGTTTCAACGAAAACGACAAGCTCTATACTGTGGAGAACGGTGTCATATCGCTTCTCGCTGATTATGACGACAGCGTCCGTAATACGATCTGCTGTGACTGTAAGTTTGTGGATGGCGCAGGCTTCGCTCACGATGACAGGTATCTCTATCTGATTTCCACCTTGAGAAAGCAGAGCGTGATTCGCCGGTTCGATGTGAACGGAAATCTGGAGACTGTGCTGGACCGTCAGGGCAGCGTCCATGCCATTGACCTTTGCGGCAATAAGATTTATTTTACCGGAATGAGGGATATGGGAATCACTGAGGTATACTGTTTTGACGGAGAACAGGAAAGGAAGCTGACCCATTTCAATGATGAGATTATGGCTGAAAGAAGTGTGCTCCCGGTCGAGGAGTTCACGTTTGTACATAAAGGAATCGAGCTGGACGGCTATGTGATCAGGCCGCTTAATTACGATCCCGACAAGACATATCCGGGAATCCTGACAATCCATGGAGGCCCGCGGGCGACCTTTTCCGCCACCTTCTTCCATGAGAACCAGGTATTTGCCAACGCCGGCTACTTCGTTTTCTACACGAACCCGGTGGGCAGCGATGGGCGTGGAAACGTTTTTGCGGATCTGTCCGGAAAACATGGCACTGTCGATTTCGAGCAGTGTATGGCTTTAACCGATGAGGTATTGAAGCGTTATCCGCAGATAGATGAGAAGCGCCTGGGCGTCATGGGCGGGAGCTACGGAGGATTCATGACCAACTGGATCATCGGAAATACGACCCGGTTCGCGGCTGCCGCTTCCCAGAGAAGTATTTCCAACTGGGTGTCTAAATGTATGACCACCGATATTGGATATTATTTCAACATGGACCAGATCAAAGCTGATCCCTGGAGCAAGCCTGATAAGATGTGGACGCATTCTCCGCTTAAGTACGCAAACATGGCGAAAACCCCGACTCTGTTTATCCAGTCCGATGAGGATTACCGCTGCTGGATGGGCGACGCGATTCAGATGTTCTCCGCGTTAAAATATTTTGGTGTGGACGCGAGGTTGTGCCTGTTCCACGGGGAGAACCACGAGCTTTCCAGATCCGGAAAGCCGACCCACAGAATCCGCCGTATGACTGAGATGATGAACTGGTTTGACAAGTATCTGGGTGTTGAAAGATAACTAAAAAATGGTAACGGTTCATAGGGCTGAACTGCTACAAAAAATGTAAGAGAGGGTCAGCGTCAGTTTTGCGCTGGCCCTCTGATATAAGGAGGAAGCATGAACGGAAAGAAGATAGAGATTGGAGATTTTGCTGTTTACAAGTATCCGACAAATCTGGCGCTTTCACCGGATGGGGCATATGCAGCGTTTGCTGTTGTGGAGCCGAACATAGAAGATAACTGTTATGATTCCTGTATCTGGCTCTGTAATACGGAGACAAAAGGAATCCGGCAGCTGACTTCCGGGAAGCGGGAGAGAAGCTTTGCCTGGCTTGACGGGGAGACGATTCTCTTCATCGGAAACCGGGAGGGGGAGAAGGAAGCAGAAGAAACTTTCCTGTATAAAATTTCGGTGAACGGCGGGGAAGCGGAGCTGTTCGCGGATCTTCCGAAGAATGTATCGAAGATTGCTTATCAGAACGGCGCCGTTTATGCCATTGTCCGCGAATCATACTATGAGAAGGAAAAGGACTACGAGGTTTTCGATGAGATTCCTTTCTGGAATAATGGTTCGAAGATTACGAACAAGGTTCGGCAGCGGGTGTACCGGTATGATCTGGCAAGTAAAGAGTTTGCCGCGCTGTCACCGGAATATGGCGAGACAGGTGACCTTTGGGTGGAGAACGGAACTGTATTTTTTACCTGTAATGTTTTCACGGATAAAAAGCTGCGCCATTACGGGCTCTATGAGTACCGGGAGTCGGATGGCGTGGTGGAACTTCTGATTCCTCAGGGAGAGTTTTCAATCTCCTATGCGTGCCGCAGGGCCGGGCGTGTGGATTTCTTTGGGGCAAGGGAGGATTCTCTGGGGAATATTCTGAATCCGGAGCTTTATACACTGGAAAACGGTGAGGTGCGTCTCCTGGCCCATTACGACAATACGATCGGGACAGCCGTGAGCTCCGATGGATTTCTGGCCGGCGGAAAGACGGCGCTGTGCCGGGGCGGGCGGATTTATGCGGCCGGAGTTGTGGGGAGCAATGTGGTAATCCGGTCATTTGATATGGACGGAGCTTTCCGTGACGAGACGAAGGAGAGCGGAAGCGCACTGATGCTGGGCCTTAAAGAAGATGAAATCTGGTTTGTTGGAATGCGGAATCAGGGGCTTCCGGAGATATACCGTCTGGCGGACGGCGATGAGGAGAAGGTGTCTGCGTTCAACGATGCGGTTCTTTCAGAGTGCGCCGTGGCTCCGGTGGAACATTTCAGATACACTTATAAGGGCACGGAGCTGGATGGTTTTGTAATCCGGCCGGCGGACTATTCCCCGGGGCAGAAATATCCGGGAATCTTAACGATTCACGGCGGGCCCAAGGGTGCCTATGGAGCATTGTTCAGTCATGAATTCCAGGTCTATGCTGCAAACGGTTACTTTGTATTCTATACCAACCCTATCGGCAGCGATGGCCGCGGGAATGAGTTTGCCGACATTGCTGCGAAGCAGGGCTCCATTGATTATGAGGAGTTAATGTTCTTCACAGACGAGGTGATCCGGAGAAACCCGGATCTCGATGGAGAGCGGCTTGGCGTTATGGGAATCAGTTATGGAGGCTTTATGAGTAACTGGATTATCGGCCATACGAACCGGTTTAAGGCAGCCGTTCCCCAGTGTGGAATTTCCAACTGGATTACGAAGACCAATACCACCGATATAGGTTACTCCTTCAACAGTGCCCAGCTGGGGGGAGACGCGTGGACAAATTATGAGAAACAGTGGGAGCTGTCTCCGCTAAAGTATGCTGACAAAGTCAAAACGCCGGCACTGTTCGTTCATTGTGACGAGGACTACCGCTGCTATATCACGGAGGCGCTTCAGATGTTTACAGCGCTTAAGTACCACGGCGTTCCGGCAAAACTCTTTTTGATCCACGGCGAACATCATGGTGTTTCCAAAAACGGAAAACCAAAACGTCGTGTGAGGCGGCTTCGGGAGATTCTGGGATGGATGGACAAATGGCTGAAAGAGTAGTGGAAACAGGGTATGTTTTTGGGCTTTGCGTCTTGTAAAAAGAAAACCCGTCCTGCAATATGCAGGACGGGATCATGTTTTAAGGGGGGCCTGCCGGAGTTACCTCCGGCAGGTATGAGTATGAAAAAGCTTTATGTGTTCAAGTGTAGCACTTGAAACAAAGGCAGGTTATCCTTTCGGATAACGTAATTGTATTATAGGGGGAAAATGTGTCTAAAGTGTGATTTAGAAATAAAAAAAAGATAAATTTACTAAAGATAAGGTGAAAAAATGCGGCGATTATGGACTGCCTAACTTTTGCCGAAATTCTGACGGTGTATTGCCTGTGTTTTGGATCCCATAAAATAGTAAAATGGCAGACAGGAAGACAGCCGGACCACGGGCTAAAGAATGGAGGAACTGCATGAGAAAACTAAAAAAGCTTACGACCATTATGGGAATTTCTGCCATGACAGCCATGATGCCTTTTTCCTCATATGCATCAGAAAAGATTGAAGATGTGACAATGGAGATTGAGTCGAGGATTTTTGCAGGGGAAAGCGGGGCAGATGTGGATGTGATTGTGGACACAGAGGGATGCTATGTGGACTCTGTCTCTGTGACCAATGAACCGGATGAGTGGGAGGAAGATGATAAGCCGAGGCTTAAGATTGTGCTGGCAGCGGATGACGATTATACGTTTTCCTCGGGTCTGGGGAAAGATGAGGTTGCCCTGGATGAAGAAGAAGGAACCGTAACCAGTGTTTCCCGCAGCAGCCGGAAACTTACGGTTTATGTGACCCTTGAAGCCGTAGGATATGGAGATGATTATGATGATGACGATTATGATCTGGATGTTTATGATCTGATCTGGGACCAGGGAGACGGAGGAAGAGCTTACTGGGACGGAACAGATTATGCAAAGAAATATTATGTGAGACTTTACAGAGACGGGGAGGCCGTCAGTGCGGAATTTTCCACAGAAAATAATTACTATGACTTTTCCGCGTATTTTACACAGGGAGGGGATTACACCTTCCGGGCCATGGCAGCCCGGAATGCGGACAATACGGGAAGCTGGCGTACCTCGGAGATAAGGGAAGTGTCAGATGCGGAAGCGGCTGAAATCAGAAGCCGCGGCGCCAAAGCTGCTGCGGACGCAGGGGTTACAGAGGGGGCATGGCTTAAGGATGATGTCGGATACTGGTGGTGCAATCCCAATAAAACGTATCCTGCCGCAACCTGGAAGCTGATTAACGGAACCTGGTACTATTTCAACCAGGCCGGATACCGTCTGGAAAACCAGTGGCAGCTGACGGACGGCAAATGGTACTACTGTGGAGCCAATGGGGCCATGCTTGCCAATGCAATGACTCCGGACAATTATTATGTGGGAGCCGACGGAGCCTGGGTTCAGTAACGCTGCCATGTCCTTCCTGTTACCTGTTTTTTTGGAAAATTGAAAAAAACTCTTTAAAAACGAGATATTTTTGTATATAATAAAACTGATATTTCGTGCTCTGTGGAATTGTAACCACCTTATGAAGATTTAAGGTTATACTGTTACGTGGAATTACAGAGGTGTCATATAGAGAATGCTTTCGTGATAATTTGTGAATGACAGGAGGAAAATGGCAATATGATGTCTCATGACATTGGAATTGATTTAGGTACAGCCAGTATTTTGGTATATATAAAAGGAAAAGGTGTGGTATTAAAGGAGCCGTCTGTGGTGGCTCTGGACAGAGAGACCAATAAGGTGATTACCTTCGGTGAGGAGGCCCGGCTGATGATCGGGCGTACTCCCGGCAACATTGTAGCTGTGCGCCCCTTAAGGAAAGGCGTA
>CANRXD010000006.1 GCA_947643685.1 uncultured Clostridium sp.
CACATTTTTTTTCTTTTTCGCCGTTTCCAGAAGCCTGTCCAGTTTTTCCTCAAATGTAAGCGTTTTTTCTTCCATAATGTTCCATCCTTCCTGGCATTCAGATTCAATCCAGACTGATCTGTAATGTCGCTAATTCTGACTGCTGCCTGATGATATTCTGTAATTGTGCAATATCTGCTGCTCTTTTACTCTGTATTTCAAGACTGTTTCTCTTAATTTTTTTCACAGTCTCTGAAAACGCCTTCTTCTGCTCCTCATTATTTAAGGACTCTGAAAGACTCGCATGAAAGAGCGCTGTCACCTCCCTGTATTGTTCCTCGCCCTCTATGAACTGATTCAAAATCCGGGCAGGGCTGACCTTCCCTTTTTTCAGCTCTTCGAATACAAGGCCCGCCACCTTTTGGTACAGGCCGTCAACAAAGTCCTCAGGACCGATGATTCCATCAATTTTTGCAAGCAGCTCCGGCCTCTCGATCAGCCAGGTAAGCAGAAGTCTCTGGGATTTCTTTATTCCGTCTTCCTTTTCTTTTCTCGGCCTGATTCTGGTTTTCGCATCCCCCACAGTTTTCACTCCGGTTCCGAACCGGCCTCCCAGAGAGGCCACCAGACGCTTTAAATCTTCCTGAGGAATCATATATTCCCTGGCAACCGCCTCCGTATAATTATCCCTCTCCAGTTTTTCCGGAAACTCCAGAAGCTTTCTGGCAACCGCATTATAAAAGGCTGTTTTGGATTCCGGATCCTGCATGCTGTACTGGCTCCGAATCACGGAGATTTCAAACATGAAGCTGTTTTTTGCATGATCGATCCGCTTCTTAAATTCATCCTTTCCCAGGTTCTTCATGAACTCATCCGGATCCTTATAGGGTTTCATGTTTAAGACCCTGACCGACATTCCCGCCTCTTTTAAAATCGGGATAGCACGTAACGCCGCCTTAATCCCCGCGCCGTCGCTGTCATACGTCAGAATTACCTGGTCTGTGTACCGTTTTAAAAGGAGCGCGTGCTGGGGCGTAAAGGCGGTTCCCAGGGAAGCCACCGCATTGGTAAACCCGGCCTGATGCATGGCGATCACATCCATATACCCTTCACAGATCAGGATATATCCGGCCCGTGAGGTTCTGGCAAAATTAAGGCCGTAAAGATTTCTGCTTTTATCAAACAGTTTTGTCTCCGGAGAGTTTAAATATTTAGGTTCCCCGTCTCCCATGACACGGCCGCCGAAACCAATAACCCGTTTATTCACATCCAGGATCGGGAACATGACCCGGTTCCAGAATTTGTCCCTGGCTCCTCTCTCTTCAATGAAAAACAGGCCGGTTTCTTTCAGGACAGAATCCTCATACCCCTTAGAGCGCATATAGCGGTATAAGTCGTCGGGCACCTTGTTGGCATATCCCAGGCCAAAATGCCTGATGGTATCATCAGTCAGAGCCCTGTTCTTAAAATATTCATATCCGATCCGCCCGTTGGGCTGCTTTAACTGGTAGTAAAAATAGTTGGCCGCCAGCCGGTTGATTTCCAGAAGCGTATTCTTTAAATCCGCCTGGGCTCTGGCTTCTTTGGAATATTCTGCCTCCGGCAGGGTAATTCCGGCTCGGTCCGCCAGAAGCTTTACCGCCTCCACAAAAGAATAGTTTTCATATTCCATCACAAATGTAATCACGTTCCCGCCGGCTCCGCATCCAAAACAGTAATACATCTGCTTCTCCCCGGACACGGAAAAGGAGGGGGATTTTTCATTATGGAACGGGCACAGTCCAAAATAATTGGCCCCCTTTTTTTTCAGGTTCACATATTGGGAAATCACATCCACAATATCGTTTCTCGTTCGTACTTCCTCAATCACATCATCCGGATAAAACATGTATATCCTCCATATTTTTCAGACCTTCCAGGACTTTGGCACAAATAATTCTTCAAACTTGTCAATGGCATAACTGTCGCTCATACCCGCGATATAGTCACATACCACCCGTTCCTTTTTTTCATGGCACCGTTCAATCATAATGAAGTATTCCTCCGGCAGACGGTCCGCGTGATCCATATAATAATGGTAAAGCTGCACGATCAGCTGCTGGGCCTTCCCCTCCTCGGCCTTGGCGGCCGGATTTTTATACACATTCTCAAACATCCACTGCCGCAGGCGTTTCATGGCACCTTCCACATCCGGAGACATGATAATCTCAGGCTTGTCCAGGCTGTTTAAAATAATATCATGTATCATGATATTGAGCCGTTCCTTCACGGTAGTTCCGAGAATATCCGAATATTCTCTCGGGATATCTTTTTCTGTTATTATTCTTGCCCGGATGGCATCGTCAATATCATGGTTAATATATGCAATTTTATCGGAAAAGCGGACAATCTTCCCCTCCAGTGTTTTCGGGTTACCGGAGGTTCTGTGGTTTAAAATTCCGTCCCGCACTTCCTTTGTAAGATTCAGTCCCTTTCCCTTTTTCTCCACTACTTCCACCACACGGACACTTTGCCTGTAATGAGAAAAGCCCTCCTCGCAGATCTCATTTAATATGTACTCTCCCGCATGTCCAAAGGGTGTGTGCCCCAGGTCGTGCCCCAGGGCAATGGCCTCGGTGAGGCTTTCATTCATTTTTAAGGCCAGGGCAATGGTTCTTGCAATCTGGGCCACCTCCAGAGTATGGGTCAGTCTGGTACGGTAGTGATCACCCTCCGGGGCCAGAAAAACCTGGGTCTTATGCTTCAACCGGCGGAACGACTTGCTGTGGAGGATTCTGTCCCTGTCCCGCTGGTATACCGGCCGGATGTCACAAGGCTCCTCCCACCGGTCACGTCCCTGGCTTTCGCTGCTCTTGGACGCATAGGGGCTTAAATTATCGTGTTCCCACTGTTCCATCATTTCTCTGATGTTCAAACAGATCGCCTCCTCCCAAAGACCCACTGCCGGAAAATCCGGCATTTTACACTCTCAACGATACTATTATATCACAAAGACCGCCATTTTAGAACCCTTATTTATATACATTCGCCTATAAATACCACAAATTTTCTGAAAAGATTTCATAAATTTTTTATAAACCACTTTTTTTCATCTTTTTCGACATGTTTTCCTGTCATTCGGGAACAGCTCCTGCTGCTGCTTATTCCATGACAAATCCCTCCGCTGATTCGTCACGGTCAGTTGCTCCTCACTCCGGGCGTATGTCTTATTCAGTATATCCGGATTCACAGAGGAGTGAAAGAAAGCTGCAAAAGAAAGAAACGATGTGCTGTTGTATGAGGAATAATCTTTCATATCCATAAACAGGGTAACAGGCAGGCAAAGTGTTGACGAATTGGCCGCTTTCCCGGCAAAAAATATGCGGTCTTTGCCGTAAATATGGCCAAAAACCGCATAAGTTCCATCGTGATTCCTTTTATTTTTTTCCACAACATTTTTTATACTTCTTCCCGCTGCCGCAGGGGCACGGGTCATTGGGGTATATTTTTTTGCCCTTTACAATCGGCTTCTGGACCGGCATACAAAAATCGTCATACAAGCCATTATACAAATCACCAGATTCCATTTCCTCTTCCATCGAATCTGAATAAGACTTTAACTGCGATTCTATCCATTTTAAATCCTCCTTCAGTTCCAGACGCTCTGCCAAAAGCCCGGCGCGCCGGAATAACAGGTTGTTATGTATCGTGCAGGGAATCCCGATTACTTCTTTCCGTATCAGGCGGTATGCCGCTTCTGTGCCTTCCTTTTTCTGCACACACCAGCTGAATATATTCCAGGCATCTGCATTATGCGGTTCTCTCTTCAGCCAGTTTCTAAACCATGCCTCGCCCTCCTCTGGTTTTCCTGTCTCATAGAGTTCCTCCCCGACTGCAGCGCGGAAATTACCGTCGTCATCATATGTCCAGTCAAACATATCCAAAACGGAGCGACAAAAATCAAGGCGTTTCTCATGTTCTTCCGAATTGCCCAGTTCCATTTCAAAATCCTGCAGCCACTCGTCAATGGGATATTGATAATCCTTCTCCTCCATCAGCCCGCTGACACTGTACTTTTTTTCTTCCTGCCCGATAATATCCTGAAATATTTCCCATGCCTGCCACCAGTAATCCAGCGGCGCATTCCCCCGGGCGCCCTGAATGTCCTGTGTGCCCTGAACGTCCAGATTGTCCTGATCATCCTGATTGTCCAGATCATACAGATTGTCCTGAGCCTCATAGCCGCACTGCACAAGCTCATCCCATTTATCCCACTCTGTCAAAATCTCATGTGTATCCTCAAAATCCATACTCTGCCGCACCATTTCTTCTAGCGCATGCCCATATCCTTCTTCATCATAAGGCTGATTTTCTTTCAGAACATCATATATTTCTGCAAGTACGACCGCTCCGATTTTTTCTTTCGCTTCTCTCGTGGAATATCCCGCGCCTATCAGCTTTTTATATGCCTCCGTGGTTACCGGCGGATCATTATCCCTCAACTGATTTTCCACAATTTCCAGTACTATTTTCTTTAACCGTATATTTGCCATGATCCCTCTGTTCCTTTCAATTTTCATCACTGGCCAGTCAGGTACTTCTCACAGCCACATTTTACCACAGGTACGTGGTTTTTGTCATCCAAAAAAAGCCCTGCCACAGGACTTTTCATTCCTGACGGCAGGACTTTCGATTTTCACTGGTATAAAAGGACTTACTTGCTCATCTCCAGCACATCCGCAAATGCCTGAATGGCAGTCTTTGCCTGGCCAAAGTCACGCATCTGCTGGTCAATGCCAAGCTTGATGTGCGGAATCTTCGCGTCGTCCAGAGCTTTCTTAAGGTACGGATACTCCATCTCCTCCGGATCACAGAACTGCTGCATGAACAGTACAAGACCCTGAGCGCCGCTCTCCTTCACCAGGTTTGCAACGAACTCGCCGCGGCGGTTCTTCTCAGACTGCGGGTCATAAAGAAGAACGTCATGGTCGATATTTGCAAACTGTTTCGCAAGAGCCATCATCGGACATGCCTCATCCTCCGGAACGTCTGTCTTGAAGGAGCGTGTCTCATGTGCAACGTCATCGGCTGCGATGGCGATGTTATTCTCTTCAAAGGCAGCAAGCAGTGCCGGATTGTCGCAGATGATACCGGAGGTAACAACCTTGGTTCCCTGCCAGTCACATACCGGAAGCGCCTCTAATTCTTTATTTAACTCTTCAAGCTTTGCCGTGTACTCCGGCTTCTCCATAAACCAGAAAGCCTTTAATACTGCGGAACGCTTCGTGGGCATTACAACGTCACAGTGCTCGCCTGCCAGCTTAACAAAATTACGGCGGGCAGCGCGGCTCTTATTGTAAACCCTGATTGCATCCCAGATTGCTTCGTTCGTGATTTCCCTGCCTGCAATCTTCTCCAGCTCGCCCTTTACATGACTGTACTGGTCGATACAGAACTGAAGGCCGAAGTCCTCAAAACGGTTCTGGGGATGAGCCAGGAAAATAACGGACATCTTGTCGCCCATGGCCACACGGTAGTTCTGGCTCATGGGACGTAAGGTATCACAGATGGTGGGGGTAATGATTCCGTCCAGGCCGTCCATGGTTCCGTCCAGAAGCATTTCCAGGGCAAGCTGTGCGATTGTGCAGTAGAAGGTTGCACAGTACTCTTTTGCACGGCTGATGGTTTTCTTGTTGGAGCCCCAGATTCCCATGGGAACCATTCCGGCTGCATAAACCAGCTCTTCCGGAGCATAATACGGCAGAACGCCGATTACTTTTTTGCCCTGAGCCTTATATTCGGCAAGCTGCTGCTTGGGAGTGGCAGCTTTCACTTTAAATTCATCCAATAATGCGTTGATACTCATTGTTTATGCCTCCTTTGCCTTAGCGTTTGCTTCCATTGCTTCCACAAGGCCCTGTACGCGGGTCTCATACTGTGCGGCATTGAAGTTACGCGGGTCAGCCTGGTCGCCGTCAAATCCAGCACACGGTACGCCAAGATCAGCGGTAAAGCGGCGCTGCATCTCTGCCATATATCCGCTCCACGGCTTACAGCTTCTGTTGTAATGAACCAGAACGCCGTCAACCTTGTTGTCACGGCAGATGCCTTCACGCCAGTCAACGCCCTGCTCAATGCAGACAGAGTTGGGTGCCTTATAGTAAGCACGCGCCATCTCGTCGATGTTGTTGTAAACAAAGCCGAATGCAGGTGCATATACAACGGCCGTAACGTTCACGCCATGTTCCTTTAAAGGCTTGAACAGAGCCGGAAGCTTCGGCCAGCACGGAATGCCCTCAAACATGACACGATACTTCTCCGGGAACGGAGTTGTGGTCTCGCCCTTTTTGATTGCCTCCTCCAGATTCTCAGCCAGAAGTTCGAAAGCCTCAGCGGCCTCAACTCTTGCACGGGCTGTTACAACGTCAGCCATATGGTTAAATAAGTCAAATCCGCTGTACGGAGCCGGCTTGTACTGCAAATAATCACAAACCTTTAACCATGCCCTGGCGGTACGGTTTGCATTTGCACATGCCTGCTCAAACTTCTTTTCATCAAACTTCTTTCCTGTCAGCTTTTCCAGCTGGTGGATTGCCTTGTCAAACTGGGCGCGAACGTATTTTACGTTGGCATCGCCCACTTCCACGGTGTTGTTGTAAGGAATATCGATCATGATCAGCGGAACGTTGCACATACGGGCAATATTCTCATACCATTTTGTCATACAGTTACAGATATTGTTACAGCAGAGAACGAAATCCGGCTGCGGAATCTGCATCTGACGGATCGGGGAAATGGCAGCCAGACGTTTTTCCTTCTCCGGGCCATCCGGCAGCGCCTCAATCTCCAAAATGTTGTCAAGCTGAAGATAGGGAGTCTGTGTCTTTGGATCCTTCTTCGGCTTTCCGGTTGCTTCATCCATTACCACATTGCCGTCAGCGTCCTTTAAGGGCTTTCCGGTACTGGGGTCGATAATGTATTCTCCGGTCTCCGGATCATACTTGCGGGATACGCGCACACCTTTGGCATAGGCCAGGCTGATACGTGCATATCCGCAGATATCATTATCATATCCGAGATCCTCGGCGGCCTGGCACATCATTTCACCATACCGGTTTGCTGCGATACCGGCTGCCTGATTCTCCGGATACATTACATTCAGATCAAAAGCTGCTGCAAGTTCACAGGGGAACTTGGAGGACGACCAGCCTACCAGTTCGCCTCTTTTTTTGGCTTCACGCGCATCCTTGTGGACGTCATCAACGACCTTACGAAGGGCGAGAACGCCGGGCATTACTTGTTTTGCCATAATAAATATCCTCCTTTATGCTTGAATGTGTCTTTGCACATCCGGCCCTCAGGGGCCATTTCACGTAACCGTTCAAGGGCTGTCTGAACGGTTGCCATTTCACAATCAGCGGTTGGCTGCCTGCCATGCGAACAGGGCGGCCCCCAGCGCACCGTTATACTGAGTCAGCGGGGAAGTGTTGATTTTACAGCCGAGCTCCACGGCCAGTGCGCCTACCACACCGGAATTCTGTGCGACGCCGCCGGTCATAACCACATCGGGGACTACGCCGATCCGGTGGGCCAGTCCGGCTACGCGGCCGGCTACGGAGCGATGGATCCCGTTGATAATATCACATTTGTCTGTACCCATGGCCAGCTGGCTGATCACTTCACTTTCCGCAAATACGGTACAGGTGGAGCTGATTCCCACGTCTTTTTTGGACATGGCTCCCAGTCTTCCCAGGTCCTCGACCTTTACCTCCAGAACACGGGCCATAACATCCAGAAACCGGCCGGTGCCGGCCGCACATTTATCGTTCATCTGGAAATTTGTCATCGTACCGTTTTCAATATGCAGAACCTTTACATCCTGACCGCCGATATCAATGACCGTATGAACATCGGGAAACAGAAAAGCTGCTCCTCTCGCGTGGCAGGAAAGCTCACTCATCTGCTTGTCAGCAACTCCCATCATCAGTGAGGTACGGCCATATCCGGTTGCAAGGGTATAAGCCATATCTTCTTTCTTCATCCCAGCCTCGGAAAGCACCATATCAATGGCACGCTGGGGGCCGCTGGTGCCTGCTCCCACATCAATTAAGGACTTGGCGACGATTTCTGTGCCGTCCTTTAAAATAATACATTTGGACGCTGTGGAACCGACGTCGATTCCCAGTGTATACATTGCACTCATACAAACCTCCGGGTCTTTTTTCTGTATCTTTTTTTACGAGCCAAGTATACCATATACCGCGTTGCTTCCGCAAGCATTAACAAACATATCCAGACCGGAGTAATCCCCGGTCTGGACAGGAAACAAATCGTTACGATTCACGGGACATCTTCCTGTCCGTCTTAAGTCGGACAAAAAGCATCGGGCGTCCGCCAGAATTAAGCTTTCTTAAAGGTATCAAACTCACGGATTGCACGAGGTGTAATCATCTGGTGCATCGGGCAGATAGACTTCGGATTCTGGTAAACGGCCTCGGTGAATGCCTGAATATACGGACGAAGCTCGGTCATATCGACGATCTCGTCAACCATGCCAACCTTGGCGCAGTATGCCGGACGGGACTTGTCATGGTAAAGCTGGATCATATCGTTCATCTTCTTGATAATCGGCTCCATATCCTCGCCGGCCTTGCTTGCCTTCACAAGCTTTCTGGAATACATGGCGTTTGCAGCGGTTTCACCCGGCATTACATAGTATTCGCAGGCAGCGGTACCCAGGGAGTATACATTTGTGTTGTTGCCCTGCGGACCGCCCAGTACATAGTGGGCAGCGGCACTGGCCTTACGAAGGGTAATCTCCAGGGACGGAAGTCCGGAATTTTCAATGGAGTAAATTAAGGACTGACCCAGGCCGAGTAACTCTGCCTTCTCCGCATCGTCGCCCACGTCGATTCCAGTGGTATCCTGTAACCAGATAAGCGGGATTCTGTCACGGGCGCAGAGAGTTACGAACTCATTCATCTTAATGAGGCCCTGACGGTACAGCTTTCCTCCGATACCAACGGAATTCTGCTTGTACTCCGGATAATTCATCAAAAGCCCCTGAACGTTGGCGATGACACCAACCAGAAGTCCGTTTACCTTGGCAAGGCCTGTTACCATCTCCGGACCATAGCCCTTCTTATACTCATATAACTGAGAACCGTCGAAAAGGCGGCCGATAACATCATAAATATCATAGGGGCGCTTTCCGTTCATGGGGATGATACTGTAAAGGTCCTCTGCCGGAAGCAGCGGGTGTTTCGGCTCATCCACACGGAAAAATTCCAGGTTATAAGCCGGAAGGTAGCCGATATACTTTTTGATTCCGTCGATTACGCCGTAGTCATTCTCATATACTTCACGGAAGAAGCCGGTCTCATCATAGTGAATCGGAACAGAGCCCGGAGCCGGAACTTTGTTCTTGCTGTTCTCAATCTGAGCGGCAACAATCTGGTCAGCAGCCTCTTTGTCAATGTAGCCCTTCGGGTTCATACCAGAGAGGATACCGGCGCCGCCGACTGCCATGTTTGCCTGGCTGTGAGCGATCAGGATGGTGGGGGAAATGCTGTGATATCCGCCGCCTGCCGGGTTGGTTCCATAGATCCCGACGATTACCGGAATGCCAAGCTGGTTTAACTCAGAATTACGGAAGAACGGAGTACCGCCGCCGCGTCTGTTGGGATATACCTGATCCTGATACGGGAAATCAACGCCCGCGCAGTTCAGTAAATAAACAAGCGGAATGTTCATCATCTTAGCGGCATCGGAACAGCGGATCAGATTCTCCGCCTGGCCCGGCTCCCATGTTCCGGCCATCTTCTTATTATCGGAAGCAATGATGTAAACCCATTTGCCGTTTACGCATCCGAGACCGTTGATGATGTTGGTGGAGCCCATCTTATTGTCGTTGGGGTTAAACAGGCTGTTTAAGGGGCAGAAGGTTCCGGCATCTACCAGGGCGTTGATACGCTGCATGGCGGACAACTGACCGCGCTCATTTAATTTCTCTTCCGAAGTGATGCCGGCGGCAAGGATCTCCTCAACCTTGTCATGGATCTCCTTCTCGATTTTCTTAATCTCACTCTCGTTTTCGGGGTTCGGATTTACCAGTTCTTTGCCAACGGTCGGCATTTCCTGGAAATATTTAGGCATGGAAAAATAACCCATGTGTCTTCCTCCTCATATATACACTTTGTTGCCGGGATACGGCCCTGCCTTAAGACAGAAACCGCTCCCGGTATGATTTATGCCACTGACGAACCAGACAGACATGTTTCCATGCACATCTGTTCCGTTTCAAATCAAAGAACCAGACGGATTACTTCTCCTTCGGCACCTTGATGAAAGCCTGGCCGGGATCGATCTCTTCACGGATCAGACGGATGATCTCCGGATCCGGACCTTCCATAAGCTCAGCCCTTGTAACATCAATCTCGAAGCCTGTGTTCTCCTGCACCATTTCCGGACTGGAGAATGGATAGTAGTAAGCCAGGTACATTCTCTTGGTCTCTTCATCAAACTTCATAATGCCGAGATCCGTAACTACCATCTGCGGTCCGCGGTTTCCGGGAAGTCCCGCTCTCTCACGTCCGCCGGGGCCGTCCATCCAGCCGCAGCTTGTGATGTAGTCAACATGGTCCATAAATCTTCTCTTCTGGTGCTGCATCATAATTACCGTATTACAGAAGGTAGCAATGCCGTTTGCACCGCCGGAGCCTGTGAAACGTGTCTGGGGCTTTACATAGTCACCCTTTCCGAAGATACAGGTGGAGTTTACGTTTCCGTAGGGGTCGATCTGAGCGCCGCCGATGAAAGCGATCAGGCGGTCCTCATCATGAAGCCACTCATTGGCCTCAAAGCCCACGAAACGAACGTTGGGCCACTGTACGGCACAGTGAGCCATGAAACGGTTATCACCGACAGAACGCGGTACTTCAACCGGGGAGCAGTCCATAAGTCCGCTCTCCACAATCGGATGGCAGCTCGGGCAAACCGCACGCTTCGCAAGAGAAGCGCCGATTAACGGAAGGCCGGTACCAACGATAACGATCTGATTTTCCTTAATGCTTTTTGCGATGGCATATGCCTGCATTTCCTGCTTTGTATACTTTGTGTAATCAGCCATTTTTCTTTTCCTCCCCCAATTAGTGTCTGGTAGAATAGCCAAGGTGCGGCTCATTCTTAAGGTTCATCAGGCGGGCTCCGCCTAAAACATTAAGAAGATCATCCTGATCCTTGCAGCCATACACATATTTCTGAAGGTAGTCTTTAAAGGTCTCCGGAACCTTTGTACCGTCAGCCGCATCCTTTGCAGCCTGTGCTGCTTTCTCTGCGGCAGCAGCCAGCTTTTCATCCTCAGGCTTTGCAGCGGCAGCCTTTAAAGCCTTGTCGGCAGCTTTCTGAAGCTGAGCCTTTGCATCTTCCTCATCCAGATACATGGAAGCCAGGTTGTACTCCTTCAGAGCCTTGTCATCGTCGTCATAATAATTATAGCACTGAGACGGCCATGCGCCGTAGGGTGCGCGCACCACAGCGTTTACGCACTCACCGAAGATTCTTGTCTTTGTGGGATCCCGGCGGATATATTCATCACTTACGATTTCCTCACAGGTAACGATGGTGCGTTTTGCAGCGATTGCAATATCAATGTCGTGGAACTCATCGCCCTCGATAATGCAGGTTCCGTCCGGGGATGCCTGCTGAACGTGGATAATCGCACAGTCAAGCTTCGGAACCGGAACGGCAAGAAGCTTTTCACCCGGCTCAAGAGGATTCTCAATCTCAACGCACTTTAAGTTGTCAACGCCTTCCATGGTTCTTCTCTGCTCTTCGCTGATTCCCCAGAACTTAACGAGGCCGGAGCCCTGCATCATTCTTACCGGAAGATACGGAAGACCCAGAGACGCGGCATGGAGCTGCAGCATCAGAACATCCTGGGAATAATCCTCGTAAACCAGTTCGCCCTTCTCGATTGCTGCGCGGAAACGGCGGGCAACGTTCGTATAACCGGAGTTTGCGGTATAGCAGTTAATATAGGCCCTGATACGGCCCTCGCCGATTAACATATCCCAGTCTCCGCCTGCCGGTCCGGACCAGCCTACAAAACCGGTCTTTCCCTGACGAAGGATCTCATAAACCGCAGCATAGGGCTTACGGTTGGTGGTAAAACCGCCGAAGCACAGGACATCGTTGTCATGAACATACTTCTCTACGGCATCGTGTAATGACATAACTTTATTAGCCACAATAAAGCCTCCTTAATATGTATTTATTTTGGCCTGCCCGGCCTGAACGCCGGACAGGTACAGGGTCTTAAATTACTTGAACATCAGCATGAAATAGCCGGCCGCCACTGCGGAACCGATAACACCTGCCACATTTGGTCCCATGGCATGCATGAGAAGGAAGTTGGTGGGATTTTCCTTTGCTCCGACAGTCTGTGATACACGGGCTGCCATAGGAACTGCGGACACGCCTGCGGAACCGATTAACGGATTAATCTTTCCGCCTGTAAGTGCACATAAAAGTTTTCCTACCAGAATGCCGCCCACGGTGGCAAATGCGAATGCCAGAAGTCCCATACAGATGATGGCGATTGTCTGAACGCGGAGGAAAATTTCCCCGTTTGCAGTCGCACCTACGGTAGTGCCTAACATGATGGTAACAATATTGCACAGCGCGTTCTGGGCGGTCTCGGAAAGTCTTCCGGTAACGCCGGACTCACGGAGCAGGTTGCCAAGCATTAACATACCAAGAAGCGGAGCCACCGACGGAAGCAGAAGGGAACAGAACAGTACCACAAATACCGGGAACACGATCTTTTCCACTTTACTTACCTTACGGAGCTGCTTCATAACGATCTGGCGCTCTTTCTTTGTAGTCAGAGCCTTCATGATCGGCGGCTGGATAAGCGGAATCAGCGCCATGTAGGAATAGGCGGCCACGGCAATGGGCGCCACCAGTTCAGGAGCCAGGTTATTGGCAATATAAATAGCTGTCGGGCCGTCTGCGCCGCCGATAATACCGATAGCGGCTGCCTGACCGGGGGTAAAGAGACCTGTTGCAAGTGCAAGCAGAAAAGCCACATAAATGCCGAACTGAGCGGCCGCTCCAAGAAGCAGGCTGACCGGGTTGGCAATCAGCGGGCCGAAGTCCGTCATGGCGCCTACTGCCATGAAAATCAGGCAGGGGAACAGGCTTGATTTCACACCGCTGTAAATAATTCTTAAAACACCGGACTGATACCAGACATCAGCCTCGTCCATAAGTCCGGCTAAAGGCAGGTTCGCAAGGAACATACCGAAGGCAATGGGGAGCAGAAGGAGCGGCTCAAACTGCTTTTTGATTGCCAGATATAATAAAACGAAGGAAATAAGGAGCATTACGGCCTGCTGCCAGGTAATTGCGGCAAAGCCCGACCGGGCCAATAACTCCCCGAATACTGAAAGTATATTCACGCGGCACCTCCTATTAGTTTAAGGTTACCAGCAAAGTACCTGTTTCAACAGCATCGCCCACATTTACATTTACGGAAGCAACGGTTCCTGCCGCCGGAGCAACGATCTCAGTTTCCATCTTCATGGCCTCCATAACGATAACACACTGACCAAAACCAACGGCATCTCCTGCTTTTACCTTGATGTCAAGAATCTTACCGGGCATTGGAGCCTCTACGGTTGTGCTGCCGCCTGCTGCGGGGGCCGGAGCTGCTGCGGGGGCCGGTACAGGGGCCGGAGCAGGCGCGGGAGCCGGGGCGGGTGCAGGCGCCGGAGCGGGTGCCGGGGCTGCCTTCGGAGCCGGAGCGGAAGCAATAATCGGAGCCGGGGCACTTACGGTAACGCCTCTGTCAAGGGGCTTGTAGCCGTCTACTCTTTCGATTTCGATTTCATATTTCTTTCCGTTTAATGTTGCAACGTATTTCATAGCTTTCATACATCCTTTCCTTTTTGCTTTTCATTTTTTGAGATTTTTGACCGCTGCGATTTTCCCTACAATTCTTTGATGCTTGTCACACGAATCTCTTCTCCTGACAGCCTTGCTTCCTCGCTGACCGCCGCGAGAAGCACTGCATAGGACTCCTCATCAATAGCCGGAGCCGGAACCGCCGCCGCAACAGCCGGTTGTTTCGGCGCATCCGTTTTGATAATGATTCCGAGGATCTTGGAAATAATGATAATCGCAACTGCAAGCGATGCAAGAGCGGAAAATACCACCAAAAGCCCCAGAGCGGAAATCAGAACGGCACCCGCCATGGTCACCTCACCAGTCCACATATACTCACCGCACCTCCTTCATTTTCGTTTCACTTTTGAAACTTTAGTAACTCGTCTATTCCATATTGTGGAATGCATTCCATATTTTAATCAGCACATAAGGGTACTCTAATTTCAGCACCCAATATCTCGTTGTCGGTTATGCATTTTTCACAATATCTTAGCTGAAGTATATCAGCTTTCCGCAAAAAAGTCAACAAAACGCGCAAAAAAAGGAAAGCGTTTGTAACAGTTCAGCCTTCCAGCTGAACCAACTGGTATTGCACCGGCTAAAATAT
>CANRXD010000007.1 GCA_947643685.1 uncultured Clostridium sp.
CGGAAAGACCGTAAACCTTTACGCCAGCCCTGGCGGCCGCCTCCACAAGCTCCTCTTCCGTCATCTTCCCCCGGTGGGAAAGCAGCACATGAAGTCCCGCAAATTCCCCCCCGATTGCAAATATTTCTTCAAGCGGCTTTAAGGCCGCCAGCAAAGTATCATGCTTTGCCTTATAAATCTCCCGCATCCGGTTTAAATGACGCTCAAAATACCCGCCCGCAAGAAACTGGGCAAGAAGTCTCTGATCCACCCGGGACACGGTGGATGAATAAAATCTGGCCTGCTCTCTGTACTTTTTAAGAAGGCCTGCCGGAAGTACCATATATCCCACGCGGATGGCCGGAGCAATGGCCTTGGAAAAAGTTCCCATATAAATCACACAGC
This sequence comes from uncultured Clostridium sp., assembly GCA_947643685.1. Lineage (GTDB taxonomy): Bacteria > Bacillota > Clostridia > Lachnospirales > Lachnospiraceae > CANRXD01. The sequence continues at coordinate 385 of CANRXD010000007.1, forward strand.
CGTTCTGGTCCATGCCCTGAAGTGCCGGAATGGGCTTTCCCTTATAGCGGAACTCACTGTCATAATCGTCCTCGATCAGATAGCGTCCCGGCATCTCCCCTGCCCAGGCCAATAGCTCCTGGCGGCGCTTCACCGGCATGACAATTCCCATGGGGAACTGGTGAGACGGCATTACATAGGCCACGGAAACCGAAAGGTTTCTGAGTTCTGAAACCATAAGCCCGCTTTCATCCATTCCCACAGGAAACACCGGATGCCCCATTCCCGAAAGGACACGAAAGGCCTGCTTGTAGGTGGGATTTTCCATGGCAATTCCCATATGATTTCCCAAAAGCTGGGACAAAAGCATCAGAAGATATTCGTTTCCCGCACCCACAATAATCTGATCCGCCGTACAGTTTACGCCTCTGGCGCCATGAAGATACTCACGAATGGCCTCCCTCAGAGGGAGATCCCCCTGGGGATCCCCTTTCAGAAAAATCTCCACTTCCTCTTCTTTTAAAATAGCTCTGTTTATTTTTCTCCAGGTTGAAAAGGGGAAGCTCTTTAAGTCAATGCCCCTGGGCGAAAAATCCACCTTCCACAAAACCGGCAAATCCTTCTTCCCCTCCGGTCTGCATGTTCTTCCCTCCCCGGAAACCGGAGGCAGGAGCCCGTCGAGCTCTGCGGCAAAATATCCCTTTCTGGGAACCGCCTCCAGATATCCCTCCGACACAAGCTGTTCATAGGCAAGCTGGGTAGTGCTCCGGCTTACCTTTAAATTTTTTGCCAGCTCCCTGGAGGAAGGAAGCCGTTTATCCGGCTTTAAATTTCCGTTTCTGATTTCATTTTTAATGTACTGGTAGATCTGCTCGTAAAGGGGCCTGGCATCCTGGCTGTTTAACGGGATCATAAATTCCATCGTTTCCGTCTCCTCATCAATCGGGTTTCCGAGAGTACTCGTGAATTTAAAAGGGATGTTCACAGGAAAAAGCATCCGCGAGCATCCCTCATTTTTTCATATGTTTAAGCGCTCCATGCACGTTCCGAATCCTTTCTTATTTCGGAAGCTTAAATGAGCTCTTCAAGGAAACAATCCTGTTGTAAACAGGCTTTCCCTCTGTGCTGTCTTTACAGTCCACACAATAAAAACCATTCCGCACAAACTGGAAGCTGTCATAAGCCTTTGCCTCCATTAAGGACGGCTCCACATAAGCCATGACAACGGTCTCCGAGTTGGGGTTTAAGTTTAAGGTTCCATCCGGGTTTAATTTCCCCTTTTCCTCATCCACAATATTTTCGTACAGACGGCATTCCACCTGTTTGGCAGCGGGAGCCGATACCCAGTGGATGGTTCCCTTCACCTTTCTTCCGTTAAAACCGGAACCGCTCTTTGTTTCCGGGTCATAGGTGCAGTGAATCACGGTCACGCTGCCGTTTTCATCCTTCTCATAACCGGTGCAGGTTACAAAATACGCGCCCATAAGACGAACTTCATTGCCCGGGAACAGGCGGAAATATTTCTTCGGCGGCTCTTCCATGAAATCCTCTCTCTCAATGTAGAGCTCACGGGAGAAGGGAACCTGTCTCTCGCCCATTTCAGGGTTTTCCAGGTTATTGGGAATGGAGAGCATTTCCGTCCGGCCCTCCGGATAGTTGTCAATGATTAACTTTACCGGGTCCAACACAGCCATCATCCGCGGTCTCTTTAACTTTAAGTCCTCACGGATACAGTATTCAAGCATTGCGTAATCCACGGAACTGTTGGCCTTGGAAACGCCCACCAGATCCACGAACATTCTGAGGGATTCCGGCGTATACCCTCTTCTTCTCAAAGCGGCGATGGTCACCAGACGGGGATCGTCCCATCCGTCTACAATTCCGTCCTCCACCAGCTTTTTAATGTATCTCTTTCCTGTTACCACATTGGTCAGATACAGCTTCGCAAACTCAATCTGGCGGGGCGGATTCTCAAATTCACACTCTTTTACCACCCAGTCGTAAAGGGGTCTGTGGTCCTCAAATTCCAGAGTACAGATGGAGTGGGTAATGTGCTCGATGGCATCCTCAATGGGATGTGCAAAATCATACATGGGGTAAATGCACCACGTATCTCCTGTGTTGTGGTGAGTCATATGAGCCACACGGTAAATCACCGGATCGCGCATATTAATATTGGGAGATGCCATGTCGATTTTGGCGCGGAGCACCTTTTCTCCGTCCTCATAAACACCGTTTTTCATCTCCTCAAAAAGCTTTAAGTTCTCTTCCACCGTTCTGTCGCGATAGGGGCTGTTCTTACCCGGCGTATTGAAATCGCCGCGGTATTCTCTGATTTCCTCTGCACTCAGATCACAGACAAAGGCCTTTCCCTTTTTTATTAAAAGCACGGCGCATTCGTACATTTTCTCAAAATAATCAGAAGCAAAAAACAGCCTGTCCTCAAAGTCGGCGCCCAGCCATTTCACATCCGAAATAATAGATTCCACATACTCCGTCTTTTCTTTTGTGGGATTTGTATCATCAAAACGGAGATTGAATTTTCCTCCGTATTCCTTCGCAAGCCCGGAGTTTAAGATAATAGATTTTGCATGTCCGATATGAAGGTAGCCATTGGGTTCCGGGGGGAACCTGGTCTGGACATGGTCATATACTCCTTCCGCAAGGTCTTTGTCAATTTCCTGTTCAATAAAGTGTTTGGAAACTGTCTCCTTTGTTTCCTCTGCCGGTTTTATATTCTCCGCCATATCAATTCCTCCATTTTGGTTAGTAGCATTATACTATCATATTTTCACAGATTATAAAAGGGCAATTTTGCATAAAACCACGCATATTTTGTTCCCGGAACACAAAAACTAAACCAAACCTTGAAAACTCAGAAAGAAGGACAGTTATGACTACAAGAACAGATAGCAGAAAGGTTGTCCTGGTTGGAACCGGAATGGTAGGCATGAGCTTTGCTTACAGCCTTTTAAATCAGGCAGTCTGCGATGAGCTGGTGCTCATTGACCTGGATAAAAAACGCGCTGAGGGAGAGGCCATGGACTTAAGCCACGGGCTGGCATTCTCCCCGGGAAACATGAAAATTTATGCCGGATCCTATGAGGACTGCCGGGATGCAGACATTGTAACCATCTGCGCCGGAGTGGCCCAGAAGCCCGGAGAAACCAGGCTGGCTCTTTTAAAGCGAAACGCCATCGTGTTTCAGTCTGTCGTTGAGCCGGTAGTGGCATCCGGCTTTCAGGGAATTTTTCTCATAGCCACGAATCCGGTAGATATCATGACCCGGATCACCTGCCATCTATCAGGATTTCCAAAAGAGCGTGTCATCGGCAGCGGCACTGCCCTGGATACTGCCAGACTCCGTTATCTCCTTGGACAGTATTTTCAGGTGGACCCCAGAAATGTCCATGCCTACGTCATAGGAGAACACGGAGATTCCGAGTTTGTACCCTGGAGCCAGGCCCTTTTAGCCACAAAGCCGGTACTCCAGATATGCGAAGAATCCGGCGGCAGCCTGGACTTTAATACTCTGGAACAGATCTCAGACGATGTCAGAAATGCGGCCTACAAAATCATTGACGCGAAAAAAGCCACCTACTATGGCATTGGAATGGCTTTAACCCGTATCACCAGAGCCATTTTAGGCGGAGAAAACAGTATTCTCACGGTCTCCGCATGTCTGGATGGCGATTATGGGCAAGAACCGGTATTTGTCGGTGTTCCCTGTATTTTGAACCAGAGCGGAGTCAGAAGGATCCTCCATCTGAACCTGACGCCGGAGGAAATGGAAAAGTTTTCAGATTCATGCGCCACCCTGCGAAAATCCTTTGACGAATTACAGTTATAAGATTATACTAAATATATTACCGGACGTTCTGCGGTTCATTCCGGCCATCTGCCGGGTGGCCGCAAATACATACCCATGGAGGACACTTTTTATGAACAAAAATTCCTTTGATCTCATCACATTCGGCGAAATTATGTTAAGACTTTCCCCGCCCCGTCATGCGCGGATTACAGACGGTGATATTTTTGAAAAACGTGCCGGAGGCGCCGAGCTCAATGTGGCATCCGGCGTGGCTCTTCTTGGCCTTCGCACCGGAATCCTGTCCAGGCTCCCGTCAAATGAGCTGGGCACCTTTATCAAAAACAGGATCCGTTTCGTGGGTGTTTCCGATGACTTTTTAATTTATGACGACAGCCCCGACGCAAGACTGGGCCTTTATTATTACGAAATGGGGGCCGCCCCCAGAAAGCCTACCATTGTCTACGACCGCCACTCCTCCTCTGTCACCAGAATTACCCTGGACGAAATCCCGGAGGATATCTATACCTCCGCCAGAATGTTCCACACCAGCGGTATCAGCCTGGCGCTTTGCTCCGGCATGAGAAATGTGGCTGTGGAGCTGATTCGAAAATTCAGGGAACAGGGGGCCATGATCTCCTTTGACGTAAACTACCGGGCCAACTTATGGAGTGAGGACGAAGCCCGGGAAACCATTAAAAAAATACTTCCCATGGTGGATATTCTCTTTGTATCGGAGGAAACCAGCCGCCGGATGTTCCAAAAATCCGGAGATCTTCGGGAAATCATGAAAAGCTACGCAGACGAATACGGGGTAAAGATCGTGGCCACCACCCAGCGGACCGTAATAAGCCCCAGAAAACACAACTTCACCTCCATGGTATACGACGCCCGCACCAATCAGTATTTCACAGAGGCTCCCTACACCGACATTGATGTCATTGACCGCATAGGCTCGGGCGACGCTTATGTGGCAGGCGTGCTGTTTGGTCTTTTGAAATATGACGATCCAGAAAAAGCCATGCAGTTCGGAAATGCCACCTCCAGCGTAAAAAACACAGTCCCCGGAGATCTGCCCTCTTCGGATTTCAAAGAAATCGACCGGATCATCCGTGAACATCACTCCACAGGACCGGTGAGCGAAATGAACCGGTAACCTGTTTTGTATCCCCGCAATCCCGCAGGCTCCGGAAATATCCGGCTCCGGCCTGTCTTTAACCATAATCTAAAATCCCCCTGTTTTGCGGAGCAATCCAAAGAACAGGGGGATTTTAAAGCTTAAATGCTGATGATTCCAAAATATTTCAGAACTTCACCGGCCAGGATGGCCGCTAACATCACAGGAGCAATCCAGCGAATCATCACACGGTAAATTTTCTTTCTCTTAAACGCTCCGGAAGACTCCACTTCCTCTTCCACATACCTGCATCCCAGTACATGACCCACAAAAATGCAGGTTCCGATGGCCGCAATGGGCATCAGCACAGAGTTGGACACAAAATCGAAGAAATCCAGAAACTGCATCTTAAGGATTGTAATGTGGGCCCAGGGTCCGTATCCCAGACAGGACGGAATCCCCAGAAGAATGATCACGGCCGTCGACAATGGAAACCACGGTCTCCAAAAGGGAAATGGAAGACGTCAGGGCGGCAAACAGCACCAGAAGGAAGAACATTCCGCCGATAAATCCTCCCATGCTCATGGATTCAAACACCTTCGGAAGAACGCCGAACATCAGGCCGGGACCTGCCTTTCCTCTGATTAAGGAGGCGTCGCCGCCGTTAAAAGCCACCACAGCCGGAATAATCATAAGGCCTGCCAAAAACGCAATGCCTGTGTCGAAAATCTCGATCTGGGCAACGGACTTTTCCAGATTGTCCTCTTTTTTCATATAAGAGCCGTAGGTAATCATAATTCCCATGGCCAGGGACATGGAATAGAAGAGCTGTCCCATGGCTGCCAGAATCGTTGTGACGGAAACATCCGAAAAATCCGGCAGCAGATAATATTTCAGTCCGCCCATGGCGCCGGGAAGAGTCAGGCTGTAAACAGAGATGCCTATGGATAATAAAACCAGAACCGGCATCATAACCCGGCTGGCCTTCTCCACGCCTTTCTCAACGCCCAAAAGAACAACGATGGCAGTCATCAGAACAAATACCAGAAACCAGGACATGGGCCTGTCCATGATTCCCGCTCCCGCGCTGCCGATGAAATTCCCGAAAAATGCGTCGTCTGACGCTGCCAAACCATTTCCTGCGGCAAATTCAGACAGATATTTCATAACCCATCCGCCGATCACACAGTAGTATGGTGTAATAATCACAGGAATCAGCGCGGAAAGCCATCCCAGAGCTGCAAACCGGCGGTCCAGAGACTTAAAAGCCTCAATACAGGATAATCTGGTCCGCCTTCCCAGGGCAATCTCCGTAATCATCAGTGTAAATCCGAAGGTCAGCGCCAGAAGAATATATATAATTAAAAACGCTCCTCCGCCATATCTGGCTGCCAGATACGGAAACCTCCACATGTTTCCCAGACCAACCGCAGAACCGGCTGCCGCCAGGACAAATCCGACCCGGCTGGTAAAACTGCTTCTTTCTTTCATACTCAAACTCCCTTCTTATCGGTTTAAAAGCACCCCCGAAAATTCCTCTGCCCCCCGTCTTTGCGATCGTCCGGGAGTGCTCTTTTGGTGAAAATATAACACCTGTTACCTATAAATCCAGATCAATGAATTCAAAATCTTCATCTTCGTCTTCATCTGCCTGGGGCGGCACTTCTTTCGCCGCCTGACCTGCTTCTTTTGCAAGAGAAGATGCAATATCCCGCTCCAGATCAGCCACGCTCCTTGCGGGTGTCCGTTTCCCGGAAGGCAGGTTCTTTGCGGATTTCCTCACCGGAGGCTCCTCTTCCTCCGGCTCCGGATCCAGGTCCCCGGGCTCCGGTTCTTCCTCCTCCATAATCGTTCTCTTATTTTGAGGAATGCTGCGCTCTGTCTTACGGCCCTGTTTCATATTTTCCGGCTCTCTATACCATTCCCGCTCAGATTTATAAGTATTTTTAGGTTTTCTTGTGAGAAGGAGAATCAGCAGGAGAATCACTAACAGGATGCACACGCCGAAAAGTCCCACAATAATATAGCCGCGGATCCTGTAATCATCCAGAAGTCCGTTGTAATCCTCTGCCACACTCACATATTTCGCACGCAGATCCTCGGCATCCGGATCCGGGAAATATCTCTGAAGCGTCATTTCCTTCTGATCATAACGGTAGAAGTTTTTCTCTCCATCTGCATTTCGTCCATATACCACGCAATATTCCGGAGTCTCACTGCCCTTCCAGATCCAGCCGTCAACTGTATGACTGCCAATGTCAATGGTACATGCCACAAAACCTTCCGGAAGCCCGGTTCCCTCAGGAATTTCACTGGGAGGAAGCACGATAATGGTCTTTTCCGCCATACGTACTGTTACATAAGGCGCAAGAAGCCCATTTACGGCATCATAAATAAAGAAATCACCGTTTCCTTCTTCATCGGTCATATAAAGCATTATATTCATACTCCGTAACAGTAAAGCCATCCGGGAGCTCCTCCTCATTGAAGGTCTCTGCCACCTGCCAGTTACCGCTGTCCGCCGCCACTCCGGGAGCCGCCGCTTCTGTGGAATCAGATTCCATATTGCTTTCTGAGGGCACTTCGTCCGATTTGACAACGGTAATGGTATAGGTTTTTGTGGTGGTGCCGTCCTCCGCCGTCACTTTACATACCACAGTATTTTCTCCGGATTCCAGGTGCTCGTTTCCCTCTACTACCACCTTCGCCTTATCGTCTTTGGCCGGAGCACTGACAGTGATTTTTTCTGTATCGCCGGGCACTGTTACTGTATATTCTGTCACATCCGCAGAGAAAGCCGGGCTCAGCTCACCGGGGGAAACGGTTAAAGAAGACAGGGAAGCCTCCCTGGAATAGGTTTCCGGCGCATTGACCTTTACAGCAGAATTTCCCACATGTTCGATGGTAACTGCCTGGGAATTTGCGTCATAAACCTCCTGGGACCTCACTTTTATGGAAGAGGTTCCTGCCTTTAAGGCCTTGAACTTCAGTGTAAAGCTGAAGGTGGTCTGCTCCGCGGATTCCATGGCGCCTACGACCCGGATGGAGCCTGCGCCGCCATTTGCGTTGGTTCCGCTTACAAATTCCAAAGCCGAGGAGTCATACTCCAGCATCACATCGGAAGCTCCCAATGGCTCCCCGCTGGAAGACGTGATTTTCATGTTCACGGAAACCTGATTTCCCACAGTCACCGACGGGTCCGAAAAAGTGATTTTTCCAGTCGCCGCATAAGACACAAGCAATTGTCCCGGCATTGCGGCAAGCAGCATGACCATGGTCAGGAAGGCCGCCGCCAGCTTCTTTATTTTTCTGTTCATAGCTGTTTTATCTCCTTACTGTCTTCCCATAATTTTCTTTTGCAGCGCATTTGCATCTGCCTGGGTAATGACTCCGTCCCCGTTCAGATCAGCTGCCGCCTTCTGGGCTTCATTTAATATATTTTCCCCAAGAATCTGTCTTTTTATAAGTATCAGATCAAGAATTGTCACGGAACCATCCCCATTGCAGTCCCCTTTCTGGAGAGCTGACTGAGTTTCCGCGGGCCGGGTCTCCGACGCGCTTGTTTCCGGTGCGCCGGTTTCTGGTGCCTGGGTCTCCGGTGCATGGGTTTCCGGTGCCCGGGTCTCTGCCGGAGCAGTTTCTCCGCCCGGACCTATGCCGGCCTGGACTCCCGTGCCCGCAGATGCAGTCACCGTTTCTGCGGCACCGGCTCCGGGCCCCGCCGCCGCGGCTTCTCCGCCCGGACCTATGCCGGCCTGAACTCCCGTGTTTGCAGATGCAGCCACCGTTTCTGCGGCACTGGTCTCAGAACCTGCCGCCGGGACCGTTTCCCCTGGCATGATACCGCCGGGTCCGACCTCTGTTCCCGCTCCTCCGGTAGCCCCCGCACTGCTTCCCCCGGAGCTTCCAAAAGAGCTTCCCGTGGTCTGGCCCCCCGGGTTTGTATTAACCACCGGGGCATCGGACTGGCGTACCACATGGAGGCGATAAGTACGGACGCTTCCATTTTCAGCTTTTACTTCTACCTGTATTGTATTATTTCCGCTCTGAAGCGGCACGTTCCCTGTTCCTGTCACAGAGGCTTTGGAATCAATGGCAGCGGCATTCACGGAAATTTTATCCACAGACGGATTCACAATAATGTCATAGCTTTCCGTATCCCTGTTAAAGGTAGGCGTTAAGGCATACCCTGTTACTTCCAAAGAGGATAACTTGTTATTGGGGCTTCCTGTGACAGTCGGTCTTGCACAGGCCGTCTCAGGCATGTTGCCGTATACGGGAATTTTAAATACAAGCGTTCCCCGCTTCATTTCATCTGTATAGGCCCTGGCAAGCTTTGCGGCCTCCCCGGCTGCTCCTTCCACGTTGGTCATATACTGATGCTTATATAAATTCGTGCCCTGTACATTGAACTTCTTCAGATAAAACGTGTCCTGACCCTGTTTTACAAAATTCTCGCCGTAGTAGCAGGCCCCGCCCACAATGGACTTTTCGATGGAATTCCATGGTCTCCCATAGTTTCCTGTCTGAGAGGCGTACCAGAGGCCCCTTGTGACTGCCGACATGGAGCCGGAAGCATAGGCACCCACATTGAAAAAGTTATAATAGCCCTCATAGCCGGAGGTAGTTCCGGAAATGCTTCCCGAAGTTCCTTTCCCCTGCTCCTGAAGAATCATGGCGCCCAGCACATAAGGATTCACTCCGGACTGGGCTGCCGCGTTCATAATCATGTCCACATAGCTCCCCGCGGGAACCGGAGATGTGGCGGATTCTCCTGTATGATCACCGGTAACAGAAGAAGCATCCATACCCGGACCGTATTCCACATTTGGGACTGCAAGGACCTGGGTCTCTCTGGCGCTCACGGAGACCGGAGGCCCTTCCAGGCTCACATCCTGGCTTCCTCCGCCTCCATTTGCTCCATCTGCAGGCTGCGTGAACGGGGACTGTGACGGAGTATCCTGCATATTTTCCAATCCCGGACCATAATTGGCTCCCGGCGGCAGCGTCTGGCCGGAGCCTGTACTTCCTGTCTGGCCTGTACTTCCTGTCTGGCCAGGGCCTGTGTTTCCTGTCTGCCCTGCATTTCCCGTCTGACCATTTTGGCCGCTTTCTCCTGTCCCCTGCCCAAAACCACTACCGTTTAAAGAACCGTTCCCGGAAGCTTCGCCGGAAACGGAACTTTCCAGAAAGGTTCCGCTCACAAGGCTTTTAAGGCCTTCCGCCGTATGCCTGGAACTGTCATATGTATGAAGAAGGAACTGAAACACATAGGTATCATTTAAAAAGTTTCTGGGGTCCATATAATAGCTGACAATTTCTTTCGATGCCGCCACCCAGCTTGCTCCGTCAAAGCCGGTCCAGGTTCCCGTCCCCCAGTCATAGGCGCCGTATTCCGTAGATTTCCATGAGGAAATACTGTTCGTTGCCACCAGGTTCGCACCCACCAGCGACTCATTGGAAATCACATCATTCCAGTCAAGGCCCGTATTCTGCACCTGAAATACCCAGGACGGATGCTCTGCATGAAGCGTCCGCAGGGAATCCTTATAGCTTTCCGGAAATCCCTGCTGGGTTAAATAAGTTTCAAAGCTGGCATCCATTGTATAGGAAACGGGAAATTTAATATAGGATGCAGATACATACCCCTCCGCCGTTTCCGTTCCGGAAGTGAACCGGATTTTATACCATTGTTTTCCATCGGTGCCTGTGGTTTCCTCCGTCACAGTCACCGCCGTTCCATAGAGCAGCCGCTTTACAACAGAATTGCCAGTCCCTGGTCCGCTTCTCACATTAAGGCTGGTGGCATTTACCGTTGCCGGTCTGTTGGTCTCTGCGTATATTACCCGGGGATTTGCATTCCAAAGTCCCGTTCCCCCAAGGGTTTCGTAAAATAAAAATACGCCCATAAGAGCGGACAGGACCTGTTTCCCTTTTTTTCTCATATTTTTCTCTCCTGCGTAACTGTTCCGTACTTTCACAGTTACTCTCCTGATTTCATTTCCCGCGTCTTCCAGGAAATGACACCAAAGCCATTATACTGACAAAGAGACTTTCCTGTCAACCTCGGAGAAAAAAGTTCACAGTTTTGCCAACAATTACCTCATTTTCGTAAGGTTTTCTTAACATTTTTTCCAAAAGCCAATTCATAGAAAACGGGTGTAAAAGGGCCGGCGCATTTGCGCCGGCCCTTTCCTTTTAAAGTCTATACAGGATATACTTTATTCTCTTTATCGGCCTTCTTCGGATCAACCTTGGTCTGCTGTGCCTCACGGTATTCAAAGAAGTCCCTGGCAACAGCCGGGAACAGGGCATAAGACAAAACATCCTCGTCCTGCTGTTTCCACTGTGCACATTCCTTTTCAAACTGCGGAAGCTGCGGCGGAATCAAATCGGCCGGGCGGCAGGTGATCGGAGTTGCATCGCCGATGATCTTTTTCTGAACCTCAGGGTTGAACGGCTTAACCGTCTGGCCGAACTCGCCCATCATGATCTTCTTGGACTCCTTCGGAACCATCTTGTAACGCTCCCCGGCCAGTACGTTCATAACAGCCTGAGTACCGACGATCTGGGAAGACGGGGTAACAAGCGGCGGCTCACCGAAATCCTTTCTTACTCTCGGAATTTCCTCAAGAACGGCGCGGTACTTGTCTTCCTGACCGGCTTCCTTAAGCTGGCTTACCAGGTTGGAAAGCATTCCGCCAGGTACCTGATACTGAAGAGTCTTGATATTAACCCCCAGTACCTTGGGATTAAGAAGTCCGCTCTTAAGAGCCTCCTCGCGAATCGGTGTAAAGTAGTCCGCAATCTCTGCAAGCAGATTCTGGTCATAACCGGTATCATACGGGGTACCGCGGAAAGTCTCAACCATAACCTCCGTAGCCGGCTGGGAAGTACCAAGGGCTAACGGAGACATTGCACAGTCAATGATGTCGCATCCTGCTTCCACTGCCTTTAAATAGGTCATGGAAGCCACGCCGGAAGTGTAATGGGTATGAAGGTCGATGGGAAGGCTGGTTCCTTCCTTAAGAGCCTGAACCAGTTCCGCTGCCTTATAGGGAGTCAGAAGACCTGCCATATCCTTAATGCAGAGGGAATCCGCACCCATCTCCTCGATCTGGCGGGCAATGTTCTTCCAGTACTCAAGGGTATAGGCATCCCCAAGAGTATAGCTTAATGCGATCTGTGCATGGCCTTTTTCTTTATTCGTGGCCTTAACAGCCGTCTCAAGGTTTCTGATGTCGTTTAAGCAGTCAAAAATACGGATAATATCAATGCCGTTTGCAATGGATTTCTGCACAAAATATTCCACCACATCATCTGCATAGTGATTGTATCCCAGAATATTCTGACCGCGGAACAGCATCTGTAACTTGGTGTTCTTAAAGCCAGCCCTAAGTTTTCTAAGTCTTTCCCACGGATCTTCCTTTAAGAAACGAAGGGAAGCATCGAAGGTAGCGCCGCCCCAGCACTCAACTGCATAGTAGCCAACCTTATCCATTTTCTCTACGATCGGGAGCATCTGCTCTGTGGACATTCTGGTTGCAAGCAGGGACTGATGGGCATCACGAAGAACGGTCTCAACAATCTTTACCGGCTTTTTCTGAATTTCTGCCATTGTATTTACCTCCTAGAATTTTCAATTACAACTTACTGGATTCCAAAGATGGCCATGAAGGTACCTGCCGCTACGGCAGTACCGATCACACCGGCCACGTTGGGGCCCATGGCATGCATCAGAAGGAAGTTGGTGGGATCTGCCTCAGAACCAACCTTCTGGGATACACGGGCAGCCATCGGAACGGCGGAAACACCGGCAGAACCGATTAACGGATTTACCTTGCCTCCGGTTACCTTGCACATAATCTTACCGAAAATAACACCTGCGGCAGTACCGAACGCAAACGCGATCAGACCCAGGACAACGATTTTAATGGTAGTCCATTTTAAGAATGCCTCAGCACTTGTGGTGGCGCCGACAGAAAGGCCGAGCACAATAACTACAATATACATCAGTGCGTTGGAGGCAGTCTCCTGGAGCTGTTTTACAACGCCGGACTCACGGAATAAGTTACCTACCATCAGCATACCCACAAGCGGAGCAGTGGTGGGAAGAATCAGGCAGACAACAACAGTAACAATGATCGGGAACAAAATCTTCTCCAGCTTGGAAACCGGGCGAAGCTGTTCCATTTTAATCTTTCTCTCTTCTTCCGTTGTCAGAAGCTTCATAATCGGCGGCTGAATAATCGGAACGAGAGCCATGTAGGAATAAGCTGCTACGGCAATGGGTCCCATGAACTCTGTCTGTCCAAGCTTTCCGGCAAGGAAAATAGAAGTCGGGCCGTCAGCGCCTCCGATGATGGAGATTGCAGCGGCGGCTTTGTCATTGAAGCCCATGAAGATAGCCATAAAGTATGCCGCATAAATTCCGAACTGTGCGGCGGCTCCCAGAAGGAAGCTTTTGGGGTTCGCAATTAACGGACCGAAATCTGTCATGGCACCTACACCCATGAAGATTAAGGACGGCAGGATACTCCACTCATCCAACAGGTAGAAGTAATGAAGCAGTCCGCCTACGCCGTTTGATGAATCTTCGACGGTCAGCATAATATCCGGATAGATATTAACAAGCAGCATACCGAAGGAAATCGGAACAAGAAGCAACGGCTCAAAGCCTTTTCTGATGGCAAGATATAAAAATACGAATGCCACAAAAATCATAATCATATTGCCAAATGTCAGATTCAGGAATGCTGTCTGCTGAACAAGATTCAAAAGTGTATTTTGAATATAATCCATGTTAATCCCTCCATGTATGATGCAACGTTTCTGCACCAGTTAGTTTAAGGTAGCAATGGTGGCTCCGGTTTCCACGGTCTCGCCGACTGCTACATTGACACTTGCTACGGTGCCATCCTGAGGAGCTACAATGTCATTTTCCATCTTCATGGCTTCCAGAACCGCCAAAACATCGCCCTTCTTAACGGCCTGGCCTGCTGCTGCCTTTACAGCTAAAATCTTGCCGCGCATGGGAGCCGCCACGGTTACGCTGCCTGCTGCTCCTGCCGCCTTAGGCGCTGCGTTGGGTGCTGCGGGAGCTGCCGCTTTCGGCGCTGCCTTTGGTGCTGCTGCCGGTGCTGCGCCGGTAGTTCCTTCTTCTACGGTAACTTCATAAACATTGCCATTTACAGT
>CANRXD010000008.1 GCA_947643685.1 uncultured Clostridium sp.
GTGAAATTTTCCGAAGCCGTCAATGTGTAGTTCCAGTAATTTCATGGGGCATTCAGCTCCTTTCGTCTTTTGTCATGAGCAGGGCGTGGATTCCATAATATAACGCCTTTTTTTCCAGAGAATTCATATCATCCTTCATTAAAGCCTGAATATAAAAGCCGATCATATCGCTGGGATGTTCAGCAAAGAGTCTGTGAAAATCGTACTGAGGCTCCGATTCATCCAGAATTTCCACAATGTTCCACTGACCTGCCAGAAAATCCAGATCGAATTCCGTATCAGGATCCCGCATACCGCGGATACGGAAACGGTAAATATTTGCTGCGCCGCGCTTACGGATTTCATCGGCAATGAGCTGGGAAAGTTCTGCGTTGGTAGTTGCAGGCGTAACATTGACAACTAACGGAATGTACTGGGCCTGGGACACGGCTTTAAATTCCAGGGAAGTTACCCGCCCTGTCAGATCGTCGATTTCCCCCGTAAAAAAACCGTGGGGACCTGTCTCTGTCATGTCCAGAGGCTCCGGAGATCCCGGAAAGGCCATCCGGTTTTCCAAAAGGACAGCAGGTTTATGGATATGTCCCAGGGCAATATAGGAAAACGGGAATGCGGCCAGGGCGTTTTTATCGAAGGGCTGGTGTTTGGCATCGCCGCCGTGAAGCAGAAGAATTTTTATGCGCTTGCTGTCGGAAATGGAAAAACGGGTGGTTTTGTCCTCGGTAATTTCCGGCGTGTAATAGCTGTAACCGTAAATTTCAGTATTCAGATCTTCAAAATAAACAGAATCCAGCTCTTCCCCCATGAGAAAGGTGACGTTGGAACACCAGGTAAAACTTAAAAGGGCGGAGCTTTTACGGATTCTGTCGTGGTTTCCCGCAATGATGACTACCCGTGTGCCGGGAATTGTGGAAAAGAGATAATTGACCTCCTTTAAATCCCTGGCCAGGGGCTGACGGTGGAACAGATCGCCCGCAATGAGAAGAAGATCTGCGTGGATTTCCCTGGCTTCTTCGACAATGGACTGAAAGGTAAGCCGTATGGCCTGTTCCCGTTTTTTACCCCAGGAACGGTCACTGTCAGGGACCATTCCCCAGTGGATATCGGCGGTATGGATAAATTTCATGGGTAATCCTCCAATTTCAAAGGAGCGCATCAGCCGGTCTGTGCGCTCCCTCTGGACGGCCCAAAAGGCCGGTGCAATTATAGTTCGCAGTTATTTACGGTACGCGGGAACGGGATAACGTCGCGGATGTTGCCCATGCCGGTCAGATACATCACACAGCGTTCAAAGCCCAGACCGAAACCGGAATGGCGGACGGAGCCGTATTTGCGGAGATCAAGGTAAAAGCCGTAATCTTCTTTTTTAAGGCCAAGTTCATCCATACGGGCTACCAGCTTATCATAGCTGTCCTCTCTCTGGCTGCCGCCGATAATCTCGCCGATTCCCGGAACCAGACAGTCCATGGCGGCAACAGTCTTTCCATCTTCATTCTGTTTCATATAGAAAGCTTTGATTTCCTTCGGATAATCCGTCACAAATACTGGTTTTTTGAAGATCTGCTCCGTCAGATACCGCTCATGCTCAGTCTGAAGATCGCAGCCCCAGAATACCTTATAGTCAAATTCATCGTTGTGCTCCTCCAGGAGTTTAATGGCCTCCGTGTAGGTCACATGGCCAAACTCGGAATTTAATACGTGGTTTAAGCGGTCTAAAAGTCCCTTGTCCACAAACTGGTTGAAGAAATTCATCTCCGCGGGAGCATTTTCCAGAACATAACGGATTACATGCTTTAACATTCCCTCGGCGACGGCCATATTGTCATTTAAATCGGCGAATGCCATTTCCGGTTCAATCATCCAGAACTCGGCAGCGTGGCGGGTGGTATTGGAATTTTCGGCGCGGAAGGTAGGACCAAAGGTATAAATATTACGGAATGCCATTGCATAAGTTTCGCCGTTTAACTGGCCGCTTACAGTCAGGTTTGTGGGTTTTCCAAAGAAATCCTGAGCGAAATCCACGGAGCCATCCGCGTTTTTCGGGATGTTGTTCAGGTCCATAGTTGTCACCTGGAACATCTCTCCTGCACCCTCACAGTCGCTTCCTGTAATTAACGGAGTGTGCACGTAAACAAAGCCCTGCTCCTGAAAGTACTGATGGATCGCGTAGGCGATCAGGGAGCGAACCCGGAATACAGCCTGGAAGGTGTTGGTCCTGGGACGCAGATGGGAAATGGTCCGCAGGTATTCGAAGGTATGGCGCTTTTTCTGAAGCGGATAGTCGGCGTTTGAGGTTCCTTCCACAATAACCTCCTCAGCCTGGATCTCAAAGGGCTGTTTTGCTTCCGGAGTTGCCACCAGGGTTCCCTTTACGATGATTGCGGCACCTACATTTAGTTTGGAAATTTCTGCAAAATTCTCCATAGTATCATGGTACACGATCTGGAGGGTATCAAAACAGGTTCCATCATTAAGTACGATGAAGCCGAAAGCTTTAGAATCACGGATGCTGCGGATCCAGCCGCCTACACGGACTTCTGTGTTCAGATATTTTTCACGCTCATTAAAAAGCTCTTTTACTGTTGTCAGCTGCATTGTTTTTCTCCTTCTGTTTGCCTTTTTGGAAATAAAGGCAGTTTATGTCAGTATATCGTATTTTAGCCGGAGATTCAAGGGGGTAAGAGGGTTATTTATCCAGTAAATAGGAAGCGATTCCCTGCTCCAGTACATTCAGACAACTGTCCAGGGGGATAACGCCGCAGTAAATATTGCTTAGAGTAAAGCCCATGAACCGCTCCAGATGGTAGCGATCAAAAATATCCAGCTCACTTAAGGGAGAGGATGTCTCAATGGCCTGGTCCATGAGGCCGAACCACGGGTACAGTTCCAGAATATCATGCTCTTTGTAAATGGATTTATGCGGGGTTGCGCCGCCAAGGAGGGTGAATATGTAAGCCTGGTCAAAACCGGAGGCCCATTCAATATATCTTTCTGCTGCATGGGGCTCCTTACAGCCGTGAGGAATTGCCAGGGCTCCGCCTCCGAAAGTTCCTGTATTGGCCGGAAGATGGGAAAAACCCAGAAGACCGTTGATGGAACGGTGACGCAGGTTTAAAAGCCCTGAAGCGTATGAGGTGGACACAATTTCCAGGGCTGTTTTTTCTTCAATGAAGTTGGTCACGTTGAAATCGCGGCGGCTACCCGGTTTTTATACTTCCTGCCGCCCAATTTCCGACTTTCGAATACATACTATTCGCAATTATTATAGATGTGCAGCGGCGATTTATTGGTAAATTGAAAAACCATATGGTAACATGTAATAAAGGATGAAAAGAAAGGAGACAATAATATGGACAACAAGAAACAGAAAATAGTAGAAACTGTGGAGGCCGCAAGAGAAGATCTTCTGAAGCTCTCGAAGAACATACACGACAATCCGGAACTGGGCTTCGAAGAGTTCAAAGCAGTGGAGTTCATCAGTGAAACATTGGAAAAGCATGGTTTCTCTGTGGAAAAAGGGTATGGCGGCCTTCCCACATCCTTCCGCGCGGATGCAAAAGGAAATGGTGACGGGCCAACTGTGGCATTTCTGGCGGAATATGATGCATTGAACGGGATCGGTCATGGCTGTGGCCATAATCTGATTGCCACCTGTGCAGTGGGAGCATTCCTGGGATTGTCTTCTTTACTGGACTCTGTTCCCGGACGGATCTGCATCATAGGAACGCCGGCTGAAGAGGGAGGAGCAGGGAAGGTAAAACTTCTGGCAAATGGAGCGTTTGATAATGTGGATTATGCGCTGATGATGCATCCTTCGGGAGGAGGTTCCAATCTGGTGGGGCGCGGAGGCCGTGCAGCCTGCACCGTTAAAGTAAATTTCCGGGGAAAGGGTGCCCATTCTTCTGCACCACAGAATGGAATTAATGCACTGAGCGCTGTTATCAGCGTATTTAACCAGATTGACATGGCAAGACCCACCTTTGACCCCCAGGACAATATCAATGGCATTATTTCTGATGGAGGAACCGCATCCAATATCATTCCGGCCTTTGCAAGCTGTGCGTTCTGTCTTCGTGCCGATACCATGAAGCGGATTGAGGATCTGATTCAGCTGATAAAAACATGCGTAGCCAATGCCGAAAGGCTTACAGGCGCGAAAGGAGAGGTCACATGGGACGATATTTCGGCAGAGAGATATCCCAGCAAGCCCATTTGCAAGGCATTTAAGGATAACATGCATGAGCTTGGGATTGAGATGACATGGCCGGATCCTAAAAAGCAGTATGGTTCTTCTGATATCGGAAATGTATCCATTAAGATTCCGGCAATTCATGATTATCTGTCAATTACGGATGATGCGTCCATACAGGCACATACAGTGGAATATACAGAAGCTGCCGCTTCGCCCGAAGCGCAGGAGGTATGCCTTAAAGGAGCCAAGGGACTTGCGATGACGGGGTATGATATTTTGTCAGATCCGGAGTTCCAGAAGGAAATCAGGGAATACCATGACAGGCAGATTCCGGAATTTTATAAGAAATGATACCTGCATCAGCAGGCATGTCTGTTTCGTGACAGCATGGGAGGACGGCAATGGAATTTTATCAGTTAAGATACTTTGCCCGTGCGGCAAAATATGAGAATATTTCTATGGCAGCACAGGAGCTGCATGTGACTCAGCCGTCAATCAGTAAAGCAATAAAGGCACTGGAGCAGGAAATAGGCGTTGACCTTATGAAGAAGAACGGGAAATACTGCGCTCTGACCCATGAGGGGCGCCTGCTTCAGGCAAAGGTTCTGCCGATATTGTCTGCAATAGAGGATATCCCCAGGGAGATGCAGATCGGTAAAACACGGCAGTGGATAAGACTGAATGCCCTTTCAGCGGGACTTCTGATTCCGGAGCTGATCCGGAAATTTCATGAAGTGCACCCGGAGATTTCTTTTAATGTGATGGAAAGAAGAGAGGCTATTGGCTGGGATGTCTGTATCCGGAGTACGCTGCCGCAAAATTTTTTTAACAACTCTGTAAAGCTCATGGATGAAAAACTGCTTCTGGCATGCAAAAAGGATTCGCCGCTGGCAAAAAAAGAGATTGTTACGCTGGATGATCTTCGAAATGAGGACTTTATTGAGCTGAAAGCGGGCGGCAGTATCCGCCTGATTTCCGATAAGAAATTCAAGGAAATGGGATTTATTCCCCAGGTGGCATTCGAATGTGAAAATTTTTATATTCTGAAACGAATGGTGAAAGAGGGGCTCGGTGTCGCAGTCTGGCCCCAGTATTCCTGGAGAGAGCAGATTGAAGGAACCAGTGATCTGGATGAGGTGTGCTTAAAACCCATTGATATACCGGATTTTTGCAGAAGTGTATACCTTATTCGCCCAAAAGATTTGAAATTATTGCCGGAAGTGGAAGAATTTATTAAATTTACCATGGAATATTTTTCTACTGTCAAAGAATTATCGATCTATTCCTGATGGTGAGAAAATATTCGAGACACGAATGGATTATATTCGTAAGAATGATTGGACACTTAAGAGTTTTGCGATTATAATAGTACCAATAGAAAGCGCTTCTTTTTAAGAACTGAACCATAAAATGGTCGGGGTGTGCAGACACCTCTCTTAAAAAGGGGCGCTTTTTGCAGTTTTGCTATATTGCATTAAAAACTAAAAGAGGAGGAACAAGTATGACAAAGAAAATGTACCGTATGGCAGCCATCCTGATGGCCGCAGCAATGATGGCAGGCACGCTGGCGGGATGTTCCGGCGGCGGTGACCAAAGCCAGACGACTGCACAGGCAGAAGCCGGAAGCACAGCAGCGGCTTCAAAGGAGACCGCAGGCGGAGCAGCTGAAACGAAAGGCGGAGCAGCCGGGACAGCGGATGGGACGATCAATGCAGCGACCCCGCCGGAAGGAATGGCCTTAAAGGAAGATATTGTAATCGGTATGAAATCCAAGCACACCACCATCGACCAGATGGAAGCCAGCAATACCCAGCATAACTATATGTGGCGTATGATTTATGATACCCTGGTGCATTTCAACAATGCCACCGGAGAGGTTGAGCCGCAGCTGGCAACCGAGTGGTCCACAGAGGATGGAGGAAAAACATATATCTTTAAGTTAAGAGACGGTGTTAAGTTCCACAACGGTGAGGCTTTAAAGGCATCTGACGTTGTATTTACTTTTAACAGAATGGAAGGCACCACATCATGTAATGGACTGTTCCTGAAAGTGGAAAGTGTAGAAGCAGTTGATGATCTTACAGTAAAGATGGTTCTTGTTGACCCCAATCTGGACTGGCCTTATATGATGACTCTTCCCACTTCCTGTATTCAGAACGAAAAGGCAGTCACGGATGATCCGACGGACGGACCGGCAGTAGGTACAGGCCCATGGATGGTTGATTCGTATGAGTTTGGTAACTATACAAAGTTAGTTGCTTTTGAGGATAGCTGGAGGGGAGCTCCCAATGCCAAGACCTTTACCTTCCGTTATATTCCGGAAGATTCTGCACGTCTGATTGCTTTACAGAACGGAGAAGTTGATATCTGTGCAGAACCGGCAACGATTGAACTTGGCACCATCGAAGATGATCCGAATCTTGATCTGGTTCAGTATGACGGCGGCTCTCTTACTTACATGGCATTTAATACACAGAAAGAGCCGGCCAACAATGAAGATCTGAGAAAGGCAGTTGCATATGCCATCGACCTGGATACCATCATTGCAGTTGCAGCAGAGGGTCATGGCAGAAAAGCCACTTCTTTCTGGGGCTGGAGCGAGTACGGTTACGTTGACCTTGGCGGCTATGAAAGAGACCCTGAAAAGGCAAAAGAATATCTTGCAAAAGCTTATCCCAGCGGAGGTGCGACTCTGGATATTTCTGTCAGCGGTGCAGAACGTAAAACCATTGCGGAGCTTATGCAGAGCCAGTTAAAGGAAATCGGGCTTACAGTGAACATCGTCGAGCTTGACTCCGCAGGAATCAGTACAACCACCACCAACGGTGAACATCAGTCCTGTATTTATGGTATGGGCTTTAATATCTTTGGCGACGACGCAAGACGTATTTTACAGCCAGGTTCCGCAGTAAATAAGGCACATTATGACAGCAGCGAGGTAATGGACCTTCTTGACAAGGCTGTTTGTGAGCAGGATGAAACACAGAGAAAGGAATACTATAAGCAGATTCAGGAAAATGTTTATGAGCATGTTCCGTACATCCCGCTTTACTTTGCAGACGGCTTTATTGGTGTAAAGAAAGGTACCGGAGGAATCGACATTTATCCGACCAGCCACCACGATTATTCCAACATTTTTGTTCCGGCTGAATAAGGGATACCTTATCGCGCAGCGTCCATTCCGGAGGAATATGCGTTGCGGTATGCCCGGATGGGTATGACATAAGACGCCGTCCTGGCGGAGGGGGGAGCGGCACTGAAAATGTGTCAGCTCCCCTTTTTGGGGCGGCATTTCTTTTTATCACAGGGCGTCTCCTGCGGAGATTCCTGTGATACAGATGACTGGAGGTTGATTTATGCATCGTTACATCATTAAAAGGCTATTTCTTATGATACCGGTCATTATCGGTGTCTCATTTCTTGTATTCTTTATTATGGATATGGCTCCCGGTGATGCTGTTGACCTGATGGCTCCGGAGGGAGCGACAGCGGAAGATCTTGATGCGATCCGTCACGATCTGGGATTAGATCAGCCGGTGGTAATCCGGTATGTCAAATACATGAGCGGAATGCTCCGTGGCGATATGGGTGTTTCCTATGTATCAAAAACAGATGTGTTTGATACATACATGGAAAAGCTTCCGGCTACGATAAAACTGTCTTTTGCCTCTATTCTGGTGTCCGTCCTCTTGTCGGTTCCCCTGGGAATCTATTCAGCCACCAAGCAGGGAACCATACAGGATAATATCAGTATGGTGCTGGCCATGATCGGACTTTCCATGCCAAATTTCTGGCTGGGACTTCTGTTAATCATTGCCTTTTCGCTGAAGCTTCATATGTTCCCTTCCGGCGGTGATCAAACTCTTTCTTCTATTGTCCTTCCGGCACTTACCATCGGAACCGGATTGATGGCGACGCTGACAAGAACAACCCGTTCCTCCATGCTGGATGTATTAAAGCAGGAATATTTGAGGACAGCAAGGGCAAAGGGGATTCCGGAGAAGATCGTTGTTATGTCCCATGCTCTTAGAAATGCGCTGATCCCGATTATTACAATCATCGGCACTCAGCTGGCCGGTGTTCTCGGCGGAAGCGTTCTCACAGAGACGGTATTTGCATGGCCGGGAGTGGGACGTCTGATTGTTGATTCCCTGAATATGAGGGATACTCCACTGGTAACAGGCAGCATTATTATGACGACAATCTTACTGAGTATCGTCCTGCTTTTAGTTGACCTGCTTTACGCAGTTGTCGATCCCCGTATAAAAGCACAGTACATAACGAAAAGGGGGAAGAGGAAACATGGCTAAAACAACAGAAGCAGCAGTAACAAGAAAAGCCCGCAGCCAGGCAGCAGAGGTGTGGCACCAGTTCCGGAGAAACAAGGGTGCGATGATTGGCTCTGCAATCGTACTGGTCATTGTATTTATTGCAATATTTGCAGACGTATTTCTGGATTATGATACCCAGGTAGTCGGACAAAATGTGGCAGAGCGGCTTCAGTGGCCGAGTGCAAGGCACTGGTTCGGAACAGACGAACTGGGCCGTGACATTTTTTTCCGTATTCTTTATGGTACAAGGTTTTCATGTTCCGTGGGCCTTGTTGCAGTTTCTATCGGCCTTGTGATTGGCGTTACTCTGGGGGCCATTGCCGGATACTTCGGCGGGGCTGTCGAAGAGATCATTATGAGAAGCACTGATATTTTAAGTGCAGTTCCCAATATGTTAATGGCAATCGTTATCGTATCTGTTCTTGGACAGAGCATCTGGAACCTGATGCTGGCTGTCGGAATTACCAGTGTACCGCAGTTCGTCCGGATTACCAGGGCGGCGGTGCTGACCGTGAGAAATCAGGAGTATGTGGAGGCATCAAAGGCCATAGGCCTTACCAACAGGAAGATTATCTTTAAGCACATTCTTCCCAACTGCCTGTCTCCCATTATCGTCCAAGCGACGCTCCGTGTGGCGTCTGCGATTATTTCTGCATCCAGCTTAAGCTTCCTTGGCCTTGGAGTTCCCGCACCCGCGCCGGAATGGGGAAGCCTGCTTTCCGGAGGGAGAAAGTACATCAGGGATTACTCCTATATGACATTATTCCCGGGTCTGGCCATCATGATTACAGTACTGGCGCTTAATATGATGGGAGACGGACTCAGAGATTCCCTGGATCCGAAACTTAAGAAATAGGAGGGCACATCATGGCAGAACAGAAAGAAAAGGTCCTTGAGATCAAAAACCTGAATGTAAAATTTGTGCTGGAGGAGGAGACGGTGGAAGCCGTCAACGATATCAGCCTGCATATGGAAAAAGGGGAGACCCTGGGCCTGGTGGGGGAGACCGGAGCCGGAAAGACAACGACGGCGCTTTCAATTATAAGGCTGATTGACTCTCCTCCAGGGGTCATGGAATGCGAAAAGCTGGAGGTCTGTGGACAGGATATCATGAATATGTCTGTTTCTGAGCTGGAGCATATTCGCGGAAGCATGGTATCCATGATTTTCCAGGACCCGATGACCTCCCTGAATCCTGTATTTACTGTGGGACAGCAGATTGCAGAGAGCTTGGAGCGCCATGAAAACTTAAATAAGAATGAGGCCTGGAAAAAGGCAGAGGACATGCTGGAATTAGTAGGCATTCCCAGAGAGCGTGCCATTGAATATCCTCATCAGTTCTCCGGCGGAATGAAGCAGAGAGTAATCATTGCCATTGCCCTGGCCTGCAGTCCCCAGCTACTGATTGCTGACGAACCTACAACAGCTCTGGATGTGACGATTCAGGCACAGATTCTTCATCTTATGAAGGAACTGAAAGAAAAGAAAAATACGTCTATGATTATGATTACCCATGACCTGGGGATTGTCGCTGAGACCTGCGACAGAGTCGCAGTGATGTATGCGGGAAAAATCATTGAAGAGGGAAATCTGGACGAGGTATTTAATCATACCCTGCATCCGTATACGGAGGGACTTTTCAATTCCCTGCCCAATATTAAGAACAGAAGGTCCAAGCTCCAGCCGATTCATGGCCTTATGCCGGACCCCACCAATCTTCCGAAGGGCTGTGCATTTGCCCCAAGGTGCAATTATGCAACGGATGCCTGTCTGGAACGCAGACCGGAGCTGACAAGCTTTGGCGGAACCCATAAGGCTGCCTGCCTTGCTTATGAAAATAAGGATTTCCACATCGAGAGGAGGAAAAAGAATGGCTGAAATAATTCTGGAAGTAAGAAATCTTAAAAAATATTTTAAGACAGCCCGCGGAACTCTTCATGCGGTGGATGATGTCAGCTTTACGATTGAAAAAGGTAAGACACTGGGGATTGTAGGAGAATCCGGGTGCGGGAAATCCACCACCGGAAGAGCAATTTTAAGGCTTTTGGAGCCCACAGACGGAAAAGTGTTCTTTGAGGGACAGGATATTACTTCCTTAAGCGGAGGAAAAATGCGCCAGATGCGCCGGGATATGCAGATTATCTTTCAGGATCCCTTTTCGTCTCTGGATCCCAAAAAGACTGTCAGCCAGACCATTGCGGAACCCATTGTTGAAAATAAAATATTAAAGGACAAAAAGGCCATTGACGCAAGAGTACGGGAGCTTATGAAAACCGTGGGACTGGCGGAGCGTCTTGTGAACTCTTATCCCCACGAACTGGACGGAGGACGCAGACAACGAATCGGAATTGCGAGAGCTCTGGCTATGGAGCCAAAGTTTATTGTCTGCGATGAGCCGGTTTCTGCTCTTGACGTGTCAATCCAGGCACAGATTTTAAACCTTTTGCAGGAATTAAAGGAGCAGATGGGCCTGACCTTTATTTTCATTACCCATGACCTGTCTGTGGTAAATCATTTTGCGGATGAAATTGCAGTTATGTATCTGGGACAGTTAATTGAGAAAGCGCCTACGGAAGAGCTTTTTGACCATCCGGTTCATCCGTATACAAAAGCACTTCTTTCTGCAATCCCCATTCCTGAGGTTGGAATTGAAAGACCGGAACGGATTCTGTTAAAGGGAGAGATCAGTTCCCCGATTGATCCGCCGGATGAGTGCCGGTTTGCAAAACGGTGTATTCATACCTGTGACCAGTGCAGGGCATCATGTCCGCGGCTTTTGGAGGTATCTCCGGGCCACTTTGTATCATGCCATCTTTGGAAAGAATTCATGTAAGTGACATATTATAATATAGAAGAAACGGGAGGGATGGACAGTTATGTATCAGGTATCAGAACGGACCAGAATGCAGTTTGAGAAGATGATGAGCTTGGAACCGGTAAAGGAGGCTCTGCGCTTTATTGAAGAAGACCAGCCCAATGCCATAGATGAACAGAAAGAGCTGGTTGTCATCGAGGCGCCCACAGGCCAGGAGGAGGCACGCGCGAAAGTTTTTGCGGAAAAGTTTAAAGCGTTGGGACTGGAGGATGTACATATTGACAGAGCTGGCAATGTGGTTGGAATCCGAAAGGGAACCGGAAAAGGACCCAAAGTATTGATTGAGGGCCATCTGGATACGGTTTTTCCATTCGGAACCGTACAGGGAGTCGAAGAACGAGACGGCTTTTTATATGCCCCGGGAATCGGGGATGACACAAGAGCTTTGGCGATGCTGCTCTGTATGATCCGTGCGCTGAACAAAACAGGAATCAGGACCGAAGGAGATATTGTTTTTGTAGGTACCACAAGAGAAGAAGGCATGGGCGGACTCGGCGGTATGAAGGACTTTCTAAAGGATAATACAGATATTGATATCTCCCTGAGTCTGGATAATAATGATATGAGCGCCCTGGTATATGAAGCCACAGGCGGCGAGACTTATGAAGTTAATTTTTATGGTATTGGCGGACATGCTTTTGGCTGCTTTGGCGTGATGGCACAGCCCATTCATGCAGCGGCCAGAGCCGTGGGAAAAATCGCGGATTTTGTAGTTCCGTCAGATCCTAAGACTAGTTTCTGCGTATCCAATTTCCATGGCGGTAACGACGCAGGAGTCCATGCGATTGCTCCGAAGGCCACAATTAAATTTAATTTCCGCTCCAACTCTCAGGAGGAGCTTGCCAAATTAAGAGACAATATCTTCCGCGCAGTGGAGGAAGCCTGCCAGGAAGAGACAGAGCGCTGGGGAAAAGATACCATTACATGGGATAAAAAACTTTTGTGTGATGTTCCCGGCGGTACACAGGATGCAAATTCGCCTTTGGTGGAGACTGCTTATCTGGGCCTCACCTCACTCGGAGTAGAGCCGGTCTTCTACAAAGGCGGATGCACCAATGCAAACGTGGCAGTGGCAAAAGGAATTCCGGCAATCTGCATGGGGCGTGCTTATGCGCCGGATGAAAATTCAAAAAATATCATGAATCACAGTATTCACGAGAAATTTCCCATTGACGGGGCATATAAGGCAATCCAGCAGGCTTTCATGGTACTGATGATGGCAGCCGGAATTGCGGGGGAAATTCCTTCAGTGGTGGATCCTGAACATAAATAAAAAACAGTGAAGAATGGGGACAAAAAATGAGCAAAACGAGTTTTATTGCTACCGGTGATGCGTTTATTACCAGACGTTTTCCGGAGGGCGGTTATGAAGGTTTTGATGAGGTCAGAGACTGCATACAAAAGTACGATGTGAAATTTTCCAATCTGGAGATGACCTTCCATGAGCAGGAGGGATATCCTGCCGCTTTTTCCGGCGGTACATGGGCAATGGCAGACCCCAGGACCCTGGATGATATGAAATCCTACGGCTTTAATCTGTATAATACAGCCAACAACCATTCCTGCGATTACAGCCATGGCGGTGTTCTTGGAACGATCCGCAATCTGAAGGAAAGAGATATGATCTTTGCCGGAACAGGAAGGAATCTTGGGGATGCGTCAAAGCCCTGCTACCTGGAAGTGAAAAATGCAAGAATTGCCCTGATTGCTGCTTCTGCGTCCTTCCATGAATCCGGGATGGCCGGCGGACAGAGTGCAGATATGCAGGGAAGACCGGGATTGAACCCGCTGAGATTTGAGACCATTTATCATGTATGCAAAGAAAACTTTGAAAAGGTGAAAGAGTTGGCAGCGGTGACAAAGGTTAATGCGGAGATGGAGAATTCTGTAAAGAACGGATATAAAAATCCTCCGGAAAAAGGAACTCTTCCTTTTGGAAAATACATGTTTGTCCTGGACGAGAAGGACTGGATTGAAAGCAGGCCTTTTGAGACGGACATGATCCGTATTGAAAAAGAGATTGTGGAGGCGAAAAAACAGGCTGATGTGGTCCTTGTAAGCATTCATGCCCATGAGACTGATACAGAAAACACAAAGGTGCCGGCAATGTTTCTGGAAACTTTCGGAAGACGCTGCATTGACGCCGGTGCGGATGCAATGATCGGCCATGGTCCCCATGAGCTGCGTGGAATTGAGATATATAAGGGAAAACCGATCTTTTACAGCCTTGGTAATTTCCTGTTTGAGACGGAAACTGTGGATCTGCAGCCATATGACGCATACTTAAACCGCCATATGCCTCTGGATACGAAGGTTGGCGCCTATATGGACAACCGCAGTAAGAACGGAACCACAGGATATGGAGTACTGCCGGAAATATGGACCTCTGTGATGGCAGGCTGGACCATGGAGGACGGAAAGGTGACGAAAATTGAACTCTATCCGATCTCTCTGGGGATGGAACGGGTACGCTCCCAGAAAGGAGTTCCTGTGATGACGGGAGATGAGGAGGTACTGAAGTACCTTGCAGGTCTGTCTGCCCCTTACGGAACAGAAATTAAGATTGAGAACGGTGTTGGCTGCATTTATATTCAATAATAAAAGCGATATGGCTGCAGGATGGAAATCTTAGAGAAAAGCGGGGGAAATTCACATGAACCGAATGGATAAGGCAAATCAGTACTTGTTTGAAGAACTGGTGAAGCATATCAGAATGCAGAGCGAGGCTGCGGGAATTGCGGTGGCGATTGTCGATGCGGACGGAAATACACAGTATGAGAAGTATTTTGGTT
>CANRXD010000009.1 GCA_947643685.1 uncultured Clostridium sp.
GCTTTTGAAGAACAGCGGAATCGGGCCGGAAAAGATTAAGGCTGTCGGTGCAAGCACCTTAGGAAGCGACTGCCTTCCGGTCGATGAAGACTGCCGCCCCTTGAGAAAAGCAATTCTTTACGGAATTGATGCCCGATGCATGGATGAGATTGACGAACTGACAAAGTATTACGGAGAAGAGCGGACGAGAGAGCTGTTTGGGCGGCCCATGGTTTCCGGCGATGTGGCGGCCAAGATATTATGGGTAAAAAACCATGAGCCGGAGGTTTATAAAAATACCTATAAGTTTCTGACGGGCTCGTCTTATATGGCGGCGAAGCTGACAGGAAATTATGTCATGGACCGTTTCCTTGGAATTGCCTCATTCCGTCCGTTCTACCGGGCGGATGGCTCTGTTATTGAGGAAATGTGCGAGCCGGTCTGCCGTCCGGATCAGTTGGCAAAGGGACAGATTGTCACGGAGCTCGCGGGAACCGTGACCAAAAAGGCGGCAGAGGAAACCGGTCTTCTTGAAGGCACGCCTGTGATTACGGGAACCGGGGATTCTTCTGCAGAATCCATCAGCACCGGAGTTTTAAGCCCCGGAGATCTCATGGTTCAGTTCGGTTCCTCCCTGTTTTTTTTCTGCTGTACGGACCATCTGGTGAAGGACGACAGAGTCCGTGGAAATAACTTCCTGATTCCCGGCACATTCAGCGTGGCAGCCGGAACCAACAACGGAGGAACGCTTCAGAACTGGTATCGGGATCAGATTCTGGAGACCTGCGTGGAAGAAGAGAAGCGGACGGGCGAGAATGCCTTTTCCCTGATGATGGAGGGAATCGATAAGATTGCACCGGGAAGCGACGGCCTGATTACACTGCCGTATTTTGCCGGAGAGAGGACGCCGATCAATGACCCGAAGGCCAGGGGCATGGTGTTTGGACTCAATTTAAACCATACGAAAAAGCACTTATACCGTTCCGCGCTGGAAGGAATCGGCTATGGTGTGGGACAGCATCTCGATATTTTCCATGAGAACGGCCTGTTCCCGGAGCGGATTCTGGCAGCGGGAGGCGGAACAAAGAATTTAGTCTGGATGCAGATGATCGCTGACATTACCGGAATCCCGGTGGTGATTGCCAGGGAAACGGCAGGCGCCTCCTATGGGGATGCCCTGATGGCGGCCATCGGCGTCGGCCATTATAAGGATTTCCAGGCATTACGGGATGTTATCGCTTTAGAAACAACCCTGACACCGGACGAAAAGGCCCATGAGGCTTACAAGCCGTACCGGAAGATGTTTGACAGGCTTTATGAAAAGAATAAAGAGGATATGCATCTTCTGTATCAAATGCAGAAAAAGTAAAGAGGCAGGAGGAAAAACGTATGCCGTCAATAAAGAGAGAGCAGCTTGCCGGAATGGGAATGCACTACAAATTCCGGACATTGGACTATTTCCTTAAGGCACAGGCAGAGCTGGGGCTTAAGAACATCGAAGTATGGTGTGCAAGACCGCATTTTCTGCTGGATGATTATGGATACCAGGATGCTGTTGCGTGGAGAGAAAAGGTGGAGAGCTATGGCCTTCATATAGGAGCGTTTTCACCGGAGTGTACCGTTTACAATTATAATCTGTGTGCCTGGGAGGATACTGCCGCGCGTCATTCCATGGGATATTTTATCAATGGAATTAAGGCGGCAGGAGAAACGGGCACAAAGCTCATGGTAATAAACTGCTGCGGCGGTGCCAGGGACGAAGAACCGGAGCGTATTTTCGACAGAGCAGCAGAAAGACTCAGCATACTGGCACCTATCGCAGCCGACAACGGTGTGACGCTGGCTGTGGAGACGGTGCGTCCGGATGATTCCGTAATCATGAACACACTCCCGGAGCTTCAAAAGCTTTTAAAGGCCGTATCACATGAGAACGTGAAGGCCTGTCTGGATTTGACTGCAGCCGGACTTGCCGGGGAGACCATGGAAGACTGGTTTCAAGCATTGGGTGGAGATTTGCGGCATATTCGGTTCGTGGACGGAAGACCCCAGGGACGTCTCGTATGGGGAGACGGACTGCGGCCGCTGGAAGACCAGTTGGAGGTGCTTGAGAATTACGGATACGATGGCTATTTAAGCCTGGCGCTCAACGATGCCCGGTACCTGGATGACCCGAAGGAAGCTGACAGAAGAAATATGGCTGCGCTGGCGCCGTTTATTGTATAAGGGGGATGGAATTAATGAAATTGGTGGATTTTTCACGTTTATCTGTTTTAAATCTTCATTACTGCCAATACACCCTGGATTATTTCCTGGACTGTATGTTAAAGCTGGGAATTAAAAATGTGGAGCTTCTTGGCGGACATCAGGGACTCTGGCTGGACCCAGACGAATACCAGGACCCGGCTCCGGTATTGGAAAAACTCGAATCCCGCGGAATGAAGTGTCCGGTGTTCACGCCCCAGAACTGCCGCTTTGGATATCAGTTTGGGGTAAAGGAGCCGGAACTTCGGGAAAAAACCTTTGGATTTTTTTCTAACGGAATCCGTCTGGCAGCCGCTTTGGGAGCCCGGTATATGGAGGCCAATTCCGGCTGGGGCTATTGGGATGAGCCGGAGGAGGAAGGCTTAAAGCGGGCCATCGAGATGCACCAGAGACTTTCGGAGGTGGCGGCGGAGAATGGAATCACCATTGTGGCAGAATCCCTGCGCCCCCAGGAATCCAGAATCGGATATCGTCTGGACCAGATGAAGAAGCTCTTCGATGGGGTAAATCATCCGAATTTTAAGGTGATGATTGACCTTACCGCCATGTCTGTGGCAGGAGAGAGCATCCAGGAGTGGTTTGATGTTTTTGGAAAGGAAAATATTGCCCACGCTCATTTCCAGGACTGCAATCCCTATGGCCATTATATCTGGGGAGACGGAAACAGAAGCTTAAGGAACGATTTGGAGACCATGGTGAAAAACGGCTATGAGGGCTATTTTACTCAGGAGCTGACGGACCCAGCCTACTATCTGAATCCGTTCTATTATGATAAGAAAAATGTACAGAATCTCCGGATGTACATGGGAGACTGATCAGGGGGTTGTAAAAATCCGGGAAATCGGGTATGATACAGATAACTGAAAAGACGTGCTGTGCACGGAATCATAACGAAAGTTATAATTGCGGACACAGTGCAGGAGAAAAGGCAGGTGCATCGGTCCCCTGCCTTTTTTGTTGGAAAAATTTAAAAACTGGAGGAATGATAACGATGAAACGGAACTGGAAGGAGAAGGGAAAGGACTTTGCTTACGATTTTCTCGGAGCGTTTTTGCAGGGCCTGGGGACCTGGTGCTTTATCGAGCCATGCCGCATTGCTCCCGGCGGCGTATCCGGTATTGCGCTTTTAATTAATTTTATGACCGGACTTCCGGTGGGGACCATGACCTTTTTATTGAACGTTCCGCTTTTAATCAGCGCATGGCTTTTGCTGGACCGGAAAATGGCTCTTAAAACCATCCAGACAGTGGTCATCATGACTGTGGTTCTGGACTGTATGGTGGCTCCCTTCTTCCCGCAGTATGTGGGGGACCGCCTGATTTCATCGGCCTTCGGCGGAATCCTTGTGGGCGTGGGTATGGCTCTCATTTTCATGAGAAACTCCACCACAGGCGGCGGCGACATCATCGCAAAGCTTTTGCAGAGACGGTTTCCCTACATGCATACAGGATATGCGCTGATGCTCATTGATATGGTGGTCATTGGGCTTTCCATTCTGGTGTTCCGCGGGCTGGAGGCAGCTCTTTACGGCTTAATTTCCATGGTCTGCACTACCCAGACCATCGATGCGCTGCTTTACGGAATGAACAAGGGCACCATGGTCATGATTCATTCCTCAAAAAATCGGGAAATTGCCGATGCGATCATGGTCAGAATGGACCGAGGAACCACATTTTTTAAGAGCATGGGCGGCTTCAGCAGGCAGGAGGGCGAAACTCTGATGTGTGTGGTGGACAGAAAGCAGTTTTATCTGGTAAAGGCGATCATTGACGCCTATGATGAACATGCTTTTGTGGTGGTGATGGAGACGAAGGAGGCCTACGGAGAGGGCTTCCTAAACGATCCGAGAAAACGGGGAACGGAAGGCATATAAAAGGATGGCACGGCGGGAGATTCAATGGTATAATATGGTTGAATATTCTGCCTGTGCATCCGGTTTTTTGCGTCTGCCGCAGAAAGCCGGGCGCCGAGGTATTTGAGAGAAGAAAGGGGACAGATAAAAATGAGAGTAGCAGCCGTTTATTTTTCTCCCACAGGGAACACGAAAAAGAGCGTGGAAGCCATGGCGGCAGCCATTGACCCGGGGTATGAGACCGTGGATTTAACACTCCCGGCAAACCGGAATACGGTCTGTCAGTTCGGGCCGGAGGACCTGGTTATCATCGGTATGCCGGTGTATGCGGGAAGAATTCCCATGGCAGCAGCACCGAGGCTGGATGGAATCTGCGGCCAAAAGACGCCGTGCATTTTGGTGGCCACATACGGAAACAGACATTACGATGATGCCCTGGTGGAAATGGAGGACATTGCAAAGAAACAGGGATTTGTTGTGAAGGGGGCAGCAGCCCTTGTGGGCCGCCACACATACGGCGCCATCCAGGTGGAGCGGCCGGATGCAGATGATTTGGCCGCTGATGCCGAGTTTGCCAAAAAGGCAGCAGCCAGCGGAGGCCTCACATGCGTGATTCCCGGAAACCGTCCGTATAAGGAAGGAATCCCGGGAGGAAAGTTTAAACCTCTGACCTCCGAAGCCTGTGTGGGCTGCGGTGTCTGTAAGAGGGGATGTCCGGTGGGAGCCATCGGAGAGGATTTTCAGGTAAATCCGGAAATCTGCATTTCCTGCTTCCGCTGCATCAGGAAATGCCCGGTTCACGCGAAAAACATGAACGTGGACGCATACAATGCCTTTGCGGCAGACTTTTCTGCGAAGCTGGCAGAAAGACGGGAAAATGAATATTTTCTGTAAGTGATAAAACGGGCCGGGATCCCAGTGTACAGGATCCCGGCCCGGAAATTTATTCTGTGTTATTTCAGGAAATCCAGAACAACGGTTCCGTCTTCCTTGCGGACAACGGCCTCTTTTGTCATGTTCAAGTCTTCCAGAGCCTTTATGTACTCTTCCTTGGAAGCAAAACGCGGCTTGGATTCGGCGAGGACCTTCTTTGCCAGGGCGGCATCGTCAGCGAGAAGTCTGTCAGCCATGATCAGCAGGCACTTGGCAGGAGCCACGCAGGCTCTTTCCGGGTCTGCAATGTAGTAGTCCATCCCGTGTCCGGTTCCGATGGCTCCGGCGCCGTAAGGATGAACGGCCGGCATGATGGAGGAAACGTCGCCCATGTCGGTACTTCCTGTATCCCAGTGGTCTGTTTCTACAACACATCCGGGGCCGCCAACGGCTTCCATGGCCTCTTTTGCAAGCTGGTTGAGATTTTTATCGTTGTTTAACGGGAAATAGCCGGGACGGTCTTCAATGAGCACTCCGGCGCCCATG
The DNA here is from genome assembly GCA_947643685.1 of uncultured Clostridium sp. Lineage (GTDB taxonomy): Bacteria > Bacillota > Clostridia > Lachnospirales > Lachnospiraceae > CANRXD01. The sequence goes on from CANRXD010000009.1 coordinate 5,513, forward strand.
GCGGCAGCGGAACCGGCCATGGCCTGGTTGATTTTTTTATTGTATTCTGTAATGGCTTCATAGGAAGCGCCGCGTACATAGGTCTCCACCTTTGTCTTTTCCGGAATGGCGTTTACGGCAACGCCGCCTTCGGTGATGATGGGATGGAACCGGATATGTTCATTGTCTAAGAAGGTTTCACGGAGCGCATTGGCAGCGTTCATGGCGTTGGTGGCAGCATAAAGCGCATTTACTCCCTTTTCCGGAGAGCCTCCGGCATGGGAAGCGACACCTTCAAAGGTGAGATTCTTTACCACGCAGCCGTTGCAGCCGGGGTTGATGGTCAGGTATTTTCCCTCTTCCATATTTCCGGCATGGATCATCATTGCCATGTCTACACCGTCAAAATAGCCGCGGTAGATGAACTCCACCTTGCCGCCGTAGAAGTGGATCGTGCCGTTCTTTCTTAAACTTTCGCGGTAACCAAGCTGAATCAGTTCCTCAGCCGGAACTGCCATTAAGCGGATAGAGCCGCACATACCATCCAGAGCGCCCGGCTGTTTCAGGGCAGCGGCAATACCTGCAAGGGTTGCACACTGAGCGTTGTGTCCACAGGCATGAACTGCCTTTGTTTCCGGATCCGCATCGGGGTGATTTCCGCAGATCAGAGAATCCAGTTCGCCGAGGATTGCCACTTTGGGACCAGGTTTTCCAGTGTCCAGATCCGTGTAAAAGCCAGGAATATCTCCGGCTTTTGTGAGGGAATAGCCCAGATCCTCAAAAATCTTTTCCATATAGGCATTGGTGGCCCATTCATGGTATCCGGTTTCTGGTTTGGCCCAAATGTCACGCTCTGTTTTTAAAATCAGGTCACGACAATTGTCTACAAGAGATTTTAATTGTTCCGTTCTGTCCATTTTCATTCCTCCTGAATGTTTTTTCTAATAAACAGTATACATGTTTACAGATGTTTTGTCTATTTTATTTAATTATATTGACAATTCTTTCTCAAGAATGATATAATCATCCATGCGTATTTACGTATGCGGATGTGGCGGAATTGGCAGACGCACCAGCCTTAGGAGCTGGCGGGCAACCGTGGGGGTTCAAGTCCCTTCATCCGCATGATAATTGTTTATCAGTATAAGGGAGTAGTCGGCGCGGTTTGGCGCAGCGTGGTCAACATACTGGAATTATCCTGGCTTCGCTTGAAATGATGAGACTTATCTGTCCTGGAACAGATGGGTCTTTTTTGTTACTGGAAAACTTAATCGGGAGGAAATATTCACATGAATCTGGTGGAACTTTTTATTATCGCGGTGGGATTATCTATGGATGCATTTGCGGTTTCTGTCTGTAAAGGCTTATCGGTGCAGAAAATGAAAGCGAGCCATGCACTGACCTGCGGCGTTTATTTCGGTGGTTTTCAGGCGCTGATGCCTTTTATAGGATATCTCATGGGAAGCCAGTTTGAAACGATGATTACAAAGATAGACCACTGGGTGGCGTTTATTCTTCTGGGGATTATTGGAATTAACATGATAAAAGAGTCCCGGGAGAAGGAGGAAGAATATCTTGACTGTTCTTTTGGAATAAAGGCCATGTTGCCTTTAGCCATAGCTACCAGCATTGATGCACTGGCGGTGGGAGTGACTTTTGCATTTCTTAAGGTGGATATTTTCTGGGCAGTAACCTTTATTGGAACAGTGACTTTTGCATTGTCGGCAGTGGGAGTAAAAGCCGGGAACGTGTTTGGGATGCGTTATAAGGCGAAGGCGGAGCTTGCAGGAGGTGTGATTTTAGTGCTCATGGGAACTAAAATTCTTTTAGAGCACCTGGGGTTCATAGGGTTTTAAAGACGAAAAGGACTTGCAGCGCTCCTCTGAATCCGATATAATTTTCTTATAAAATTTTCATATAGAAGGAGGGCCAATTATGAACAGTGAACTTCAAAAGGTATATGAAAGTGTAAAGAAAAAAGTGACCTTTAAGCCGGAAGCCGCCCTGATTCTGGGGTCAGGTCTGGGGAATTTCGCGGAAACGATTAGGGTTGCGGAAACGTTGGATTACAGGGACATCGAAGGTTTTCCTGTATCCACGGTGCCGGGACATAAGGGAAGATTTATTTTCGGATATGTGGAGGACGTGCCTGTGGTTATCATGCAGGGGCGTGTTCATTATTATGAGGGTTATTCCATGAAGGAAGTAACGCTTCCCATCCGGCTCATGAAGCTTATGGGAGCTAAGCTTTTATTTCTGACCAATGCGTCTGGCGGTGTCAATGCAGGATACAAGGCCGGAGATTTTATGCTGATGTCTGACCATATCAGCAGCTTCATTCCGTCTCCGCTCATTGGAGCCAATGAAGAAGATCTTGGACCACGGTTTCCGGATATGAGTGATGTGTATAAAAAAGAAATCCGGTCTATTATACGGCATGTGGCGGAGGAAGAAAAGATTCCTCTTCAGGAAGGCGTATATATCCAGTTTACAGGGCCAGCCTATGAAAGTCCGGCGGAAATCCGCATGGCGAGAGCTCTGGGGGCGGATGCTGTGGGGATGAGTACGGTCTGTGAAGCTATTGTTGCAAACCATATGGGCATGGATATATGCGGGATTTCCTGTATTACCAATATGGCCAGCGGAATTCTTTCACAGCCCTTAAGTCACAAGGAGGTTCAGGAGACGGCAGACCGGGTGGCGCCGTTATTTGAACGCCTGGTGAAAAAGTCGCTGGCGGCTATTTATCATGAATATCTTTGCAGAGAGTAAATATAGAATATATATCCCCGTCTTTTTGGCGGGGATGTTTTTATGGTGCGATTTGATTACAGGTGGATTAAACGGGCTTCAAGGAGAGACACATCTTCTTCCAGATGAGTAGAAATCAGAAAAATTTTCCCCTTCGTATATTCTTTGATTAAACCTATGGTCTTAAGGCGTGTCTCATAATCCAGTCCGGTGAAGGGTTCGTCCATGATAAGAAAGCTGGAGGGGGCTAAGAGGGCACGCAGAATGGCTGTGCGCCGTTTCATGCCGCCGGAGAATTCACAGATGGGCTTTTTCAGTGCATCTTCCGGGAAAAGGGTTAAGAGAATATTCGCCAGTTCCGTGTTTGTGTACTGGCGCCCGGTTACAAGGCGAAGATTCTGAAGAGCCGTATATCCCTCAAGAAGGCGGTCCTCCTGAAAAACAGCAGAAATCTGATGGCCGGAGAGGCCGCGGATGGTTCCGGAGTCCGGGGGTTCCAGTCCGAGAAGAATGCGGAATAAGGTGGTTTTTCCGGCGCCAGAGGGGGCCATGAGGCAATAGGTGCGGCCGGGCTTTAAGGTGAGGCTGAAATCCCTGATGACTGCGTTCCCTCCATAGAATTTACAAAGCTTATCAATTATGATTTCATCCCCGCTTTTCTTCATTTTGGACCACAACTCCTTTCCCGGCCAGTTTTTTCAATATCAGAAGAACTCCCTTTTCAAACAATGTGCTGATGATAATAATGGTAAAAGTCCAGGCAAACAGGTCTGCTGTGCTTAAGTAGATTTTTGCCATATAAAGTCCCTCGCCGACAGAGCCGTCCGGAACACCGATGACCTCTGCTGCGATTCCGGACTTAAACCCCATTCCCAAAACCGTTTGGAGGGCGCTTTCCAGATAAGGATAGAGGGAAATGCGATAGATGGAGACGGCTTGTCTCCACAAGGGAATCTGAAAAACCTGCGCCATTTCCAAAAGCTTTTTATCAGCGTTGGAGAGTCCCGCCAGGGTATTTACATGGATCACAGGATATACCACAATGAAGGAAATAAAAATCGAGAGATTTTTGGAACCAGTCCAGATGAGGGCCAGAATTACAAAGGAGGCCACAGGAACGGATTTCATAAACTGGATAGCAGGAGTCAGAAATTCTCTTATAAGGGGGTTCAGGAATGCCAGGGTGCCGGTGAGAAGCCCTGTCAGAAAAGCAATGAGAAGCCCCAGACTGATTCTCCCGAAAGAAAACCACAGGGCTTTCCAGAAATCGGGAGAGATCATTTGTGCAGACCACGCTTTTATGGCATCCAGCGGCCCCACAAGTAAAATCTGGTTGTGGACGAGAAGAGAAAGTCCATGCCAGAGGATGAGCCAGAACAAAAGAATGGCGGCCTTTCGGGACCAGTCCGGGAAATTGAACATAAGGGTAAACTTGCTCCTTTGTGGATATATCGTGATGCCGGGAACAAAAGATACTTTGTTCCGGTATTTTATCATAGCATAATGCTATTGCATGTAGTAGAAAGCATCATCCGGGAGGGAACCGCCCACGGATGCGGCATTCTGCTCAAACAGAACTTCAAGGTAGCCGGATAAGGCAGTCTTCATTTCCGCACCGGAGAGGAACTTAATATTACAGAAAGGAAGAGCTTTCTTAGCCAGGGGTGCCTTGGGGATAATTCCAGCCTCTGCGATCAGCTCCGCCGCAGTATCGGTATCGGATTCGGTGAAGAGAATAGAGGCCTCGTGTTCCTCTAAGAAGGTATTCACAGAATCAGTATGGGCATCCAGGAACTCGTTGTTTACAATGGTCACGCCTGTTACAAGGCGGCTTGCCCCGCCCTCTGACTGGAATTCATCCCATACCCTGGTAAGGTCCATGACGATGGAGAGTTTATCGTTCTGGGCCAGAGCCGATGTTACAAAAGGCTGGGGCAGAAGGCCGATGGCAGTGGGATCCTCAGCCAGAATGGAGGCAACTTCAGAGGCCTCGGACTTGAACTCAAGAATCACATCGTCCCCGGAAAGCCCGGAGGCGGAAATCAGATAGCGGAGAGCATACTCCGGTGTGGTCCCCTTTCCGGGAAGATAAACAGTTTTGCCCTTTAGCTGGTCCACAGTCTCAATGGAAGTATCAGAGGATACCAGGTAAAGGACGCCCAGGGTATTGATATCAATGACGGAAATACCACCGTTTGTTTTATGATAGAGAACACTGGCCAGGTTTGCAGGAAGCAGGGCAATGTCAATCTTTCCTGCTGCAATCAGTGCAGTCAGCTCATCGGCAGCGGTTACCATGGTAAACTCGTAGTTGTTTTTGGCAGTCCCGTTTGCCGCATCATCCATGAGCTTTACAAGTCCCATGGTAGTGGGGCCCTTGAGCCCGCCGACGCGGACAACGGTTTCGCCGGAAACGGCCTCGCTGGAAGCGGCGACGGTTTTGGCGGCAGTGGTCTCAGAGACAGTGGTTTCAGAGGCAGTGGACTCAGCGACAGTAGTCTCAGCCGCTGTGGCGGTTGTTGTTTCAGCAGCCGTCCTGCTTCCTGAAGAACAGCCTGTCAGCGCAAAAAGGCCAAGGGCAGCAGCGGCCATCATTGGAATTAATTTTCTCATAATTAGCAACTCCTCCTGGAATAGATGGTTTTTGTGCTGACACCATTAAGCATACCCAGTTTCCCGGAGAGGCTGCTGATTTTGTCCATGGGAGCGTCTATGACTATGCTGATAATGGAGATTCCCTTATTACGATATGGAACCCCCATACGGCCGATGATGTAGGAGCTGTATTCGTGAAGCAGAGTGTTCATCTGCGCGACGGAATCCGGCTGTTCGACGATGATCCCAATGAGAGCGACCCGTGTTTCCATAAAATTTCCTCCTTCGGCCCTAAAATAAAAAGACCCGATACGCGCCAAAAAAGAGCATACCGGTCCCAACCATATACCTGTACAAAATCTCTCCGCCTTCTCCCGCAGGAACCGGAAATATGCCCTTTGGGGTTAGCACGAACATGTTCAATATAACATAAGATTTTTTGATTGTCAAAGACCAATTAATTTACTGCCTTGCGGAAATGTAACAGTTCCGCCTTGCTTCTGACACAAAAATCAGGCACTGTTATTCACCGCTATTTCCGCAGGGCAGTACTGGCAAAAGGCAAATATTTTTGTCGTTTGCTGAAACTTAAAAAAATAAAGGGGAATCTGAAAATTTCGTTAAAAAAAAAACAAAAAGGATATTGCGGATGGGGGACCTATGTGCGATAATATATTAACGAAAATAAGTTTAGAAATGTATAAATTCAGGAAAGAATTTCAGGAGGAAAAAACATGAGAACCAATGATGAGGCGCTGCTGAAAATCAAGTATAATGTTTTGCATGAAGTGGCAAAACTGGCCTTTTCTGGTGAGCTTGAGGAGAAAAGAGATGAGATCCCGTTTAAACTGATTCCGGGCCCCAAAGCACAGTTCCGCTGCTGCGTTTATAAAGAGAGAGAAATCATCCGGCAGAGAATCCGCCTTGCAGAAGGCAAATGCCCCAGCGATAAGCACAGTGATAACATGGTTCAGGTTATCTCTTCTGCATGTGAGGAGTGCCCGATTACACGTTTTGTTGTTACTGATAACTGCCAGAAATGTATGGGGAAGGCATGTCAGAACGCCTGTAATTTCGGAGCTATTACCATTGGCCGTGACCGTGCCCATATTGACCCGGGAAAGTGTAAAGAATGTGGTAAGTGTTCCCAGGCCTGCCCATATAATGCAATTGCAGAGCTTATCCGCCCATGCCGCCGTGCGTGTCCTGTTGACGCCATTAAGATGGATCTGGATACCGGTATCTGTCAGATTGATGAGTCCAAATGTATTCAGTGTGGTGCCTGTGTAAGAAGCTGCCCCTTTGGAGCCATTACCACTAAGGTATTCATTGTACAGGTAATCGAAGCCATCAAAGCGGGGAAGAAAGTGGTTGCCATGGTAGCTCCCGCGGCCGAGGGTGAATTTGGTCCGGATATCACAATGGGAAGCTGGAGAACCGCGCTTAAAAAGGTTGGCTTTGCCGATATGGTTGAAGTTGGCGTTGGCGGAGATATGACCGCTGCTTATGAGGCGCTGGAGTGGGCCGAGGCTTACAAGGAAGGTAAGAAAATGACCACATCCTGTTGTCCGGCCTTTGTAAATATGATTAAGAAGCACTACCCGACGTTAATTGATAATATGTCTACGACCGTTTCCCCCATGTGCGCCGTGTCCAGAATGCTGAAGGCAAAGGACCCGGAAACGGTAACCGTATTCATTGGACCGTGCATGGCAAAGAAGAGTGAGGCTGCAGATAAGTCCATCGAGGGAAATGCAGATTTTGTTCTTACCTTTGGCGAGGCCATTGAGCTGATCCGTGCCAAAGATGTAGAACTGGAGCCGGAGGAGTACAGGGACCAGGAAGCCAGCGTATTCGGAAAGCGGTTCGGAAACGGCGGCGGTGTAACAAACGCAGTCATCCAGTGCCTGAAAGAACAGGGAGAGAACACCGACATCAAGGTTGCAAAGTGCAGTGGTCCGGCAGATGTGAAGAAGGCTCTGCTCCTCATGAAGGTGGGGAGGCTTCCGGAGGACTTTATCGAGGGTATGATGTGTCCGGGAGGATGTGTCGGTGGTCCCAGCAACTTAAAGCAGGAAATGGATTGGAAGAAGGACAGAGATAATCTGATTGCCAGGGCGGACGACAGAGGTGTCTGGGAGAATTTAAAAAATTATGATATGGATTCCTTCTCTATGCACAGAACCCACGAAAAGGAATAACAAATGTAACAGTTCAGCGGTACGCGGGCAAGAAGATGCAAGGCTGAACCGTTACTGACAAATACATAAAAATTTCAGGGCCGCTTTGGAATATCCGGAGCGGCTTTTTCTTGACGAAAAATTTACCTGGGGGTATCATTGATTGGAGAAGCGGAATTATTATATGGCTGGAAGGCATTGAGAAAGGAAGAGTAAAATGGCAGAACAGAAAAATAAACTGGAAGAGGGAAATATCTGGCATTTGATGGTGTCGCTGTCTATTCCCTCCATTATTGCACAGCTTGTGGGGATTTTATACAACATGGTGGATCGGATGTTTATCGGGAGAATTGAGGATGGCGTAACGGCTATGGCGGCTTTAAGTGTGTCCCTGCCTCTGATCACCTGTATTACGGCCTTTACAAGACTTGTGGGAATCGGCGGGGCACCCACCTGTGCCATTAAAATGGGGCAGAAGGACCAGGATGGAGCGGAGGAGATTCTGGGGGTCAGTTTCGCATCCCTGATTGCTGTGGGCGTTGTCATCACAGCAGTGATTCTTCTCTTCCAAAGGCCGATCCTGACACTATTCGGGGCAGATGAAACCACATTAAAAATGGCATGCGAATATATGACCATCTACGGCCTGGGAACCATTTTCGTTATGATTGCTCTGGGAATGAATTCCTATATCACTACGCAGGGATTCGCCCGCACAGGAATGTTCACAGTTTTAATCGGGGCTGTGCTAAATATTTTTTTTGATGCGTTCTTCATTAATATCCTTCATATGGGGGTGCGGGGGGCTGCCATAGCCACAGTTATTGCCCAGGGAATATCCTGTGTATGGGCACTGTCGTTTTTGTTTGGAAAGAAGAGTCTGCTGAGAATACGGAAAAAATATTTTCGGGTAAAATGGAAGGTACTGGTTCCCATTATGGCCCTTGGGATTTCCCCTTTTACCATGAGTATTACGGAGAGTCTGATTCAGATTTCCTTTAACAACCAGCTTGCCAAATATGGAGGAACCATGGCGGTGAGTACAGTAGCCATTATGTTCAGTCTCTGGCAGTTTGTAACACTTCCCACCCAGGGTCT